>CALEMB010000124.1 GCA_937902805.1 uncultured Bacteroidales bacterium | reverse complement strand
CCTTGGCTCAGCTATATGTGGAAAAAGGAGAAGTGGAGTATCAACGTGTTTGCCTCAGGCCGCTATAGCAAGAGAATCAACTCCACTGACAGCTGGGAACTGAAGCGCATAGATGGCGATACCATAGGAACCTACGACTCTGTTTGGTACAAGACCACAACACAGAAAGACAACAACCGCAGCATCAGCGGTAATTTTTTCTTGAACGTCAACTATGAGATTGACTCCACTAGCGACATTTCTTTCGATGGAGGAGGCTTCTACAATAACAACCGTAGTCTCGGTGGTCGCCTTGAATCGCAGACCTTCTATATGGAGCCTGTGGATAGCATATTGGCCTACAACATGGGCGACACGACCCTTTCGCATTCTGGCTTCGGCCATTTTGGAATTGACTATACCAAAAAGTTTGATGAGAAAGGTCACAATCTCCGCATCGGCTTGAACTCCAGATTCAACAAGAACGCTTCTGACAATTATAACAACCGTTTATACGATGTTTATACCGATTTGGATGAAAACCGCTATTTGTTGAGTAGCCAAATGAGTTACGGCTTTAATCTTGATGCGCGTTACAACCGTCCCTACAGTGATGATGGCGAACTCAGTTACGGTCTGCGTGCCGACTATCAAAAGGACAACAGCGACTATAAACGTTTTTATTCCAACGATGGCGGCATCCATTATGACAGTGTCGACATACTGCGCACCTATCGTTTTAATGGCTCTGAAGCAGGATTGAATGCCGATGTCAACTGGACCCACCGCTGGGGCGGATTCACGCTCAGCACAGGTGTGGGCGTGGGCGGCGACCGCATCGGATACGCTTATCTCAGCGAGATGCCTTTTGCTGACGACAGCACGCTGTATTTCCTCAATGTGCGTCCGTCCATCCACTTGACTTACCGTACGGAGAGTATGCACAACTGGAAACTCAACTACTCGATGCGCATGTCGCACGCGGGTGAAGACCAAATCAGCACCTTCCGCAGGTATGGCGACGATAGTTATTCGACGGGCAATCCTGCCGGACTTAAAAACGGTTATACCCACAACGTGGAAGCAGGCTGGCAGAAGTTCTTCGAGCGGTTCGGCAACATCGGTTTGGAGGCTTACGGCCGCTGGAGCACCAATGAGATTAGCCGACTGACCGATGCCGAATACGATGACTATCTGGACCGTATCGTCAGCTATTCGATGCCCTACAACATGGGTACTTCGTGGCGTTACGGTGCTTCGCTCAACATGACTTACCGTCCGTCGGGTTTCTTCAATGTGCGTCTTTATGCCAACGTGTACGATTACGGCTATCGCATGGAGTACGATCGCCTTGACGACATGGGCAATGTCACTCACCAAATCGACCAGCGCGACAAATGGTCATGGAGTGTGCGCGTCAACGCTTGGGCCAAACTCTTTGACCGCTTGCAGTTGACGGCCTCGGCCTTCTATAGGTCGCCTACCATCAGCCTAATGAGTGAAAGCAAGGCACGTTACTCTCTCAACATGAGTCTGCGTAGTGACTTCTTCAAACGTCGTCTGTCGGTGTTTGTCAACGTGCAGGATATCTTCAATTGGGGAGGCCGTTACGGCTCGGGTTCGACCAATACCAACCCGTACTTCCTCAGCGACAGCACGCGAAAGATGCTGAACAGCCGTTACATCTCGGCAGGTTTTACCTTGCGTTTCGGTAAGATGGAACTCGAAAGACAAGCCAAAGAAGGCGACGGCGAGGCTGGCGACAGCCTGGATTAAATATAAGCATGTAGGGCTGTCACATGGTTGCTGAGCTTGTCGAAGCAGTGTGGCAGCCCTACTATTATTATGGTTTAATCACCTTGGTGGCAAATATTTTATCTGCATTTCTAACAACGAATAAATATGTTCCGCTGGATAGGCTTTGGAACATCTCACCGATTTCAATATGGTTGATGCCTTTTTGGACGACTCCAAGGTTTTTGTTAGCCAGCAACTTTCCCTCTAAAGAATATAGGTTTGCCGTCATCATGCCGCTTTGTTCCGTTTCGATTTCGACATAACTGAAAGCAGTGATGGGGTTGCCGACGATGTGTATAAAGCTCTTGTTTTGAGCGTTTTCATGAACTCCGGCACCTGAATATTCGTAAGCTCCAATGTCGATACGTTCACCGCAAACGCGCCAATTGCCATCAAGGTCGTAACCCATGTCGGGTGCTATAGTATAGCCTGCGTCGATGCAAGGGCTGTTGGCAGTCAGATGGAAATCTTCGTTTTCGGGGTCGACGAAAAGCGGGTCTTCATCAAGGCAGCCTTCATAAACAGTGACGACCTCATGATTTGAGATGTTTTCCAATCCAAATTGTACTAGGCAATTGTGAAACTCTGGAGCATAGCCTTCATAGGTCCAAGACCACATCTGGACGGGTTCTTCCAGCGGGACTTCGTTAGTGTTGCCGTAGACGATGCAGTTCCAAACGGCAGGCGCACTCTCTTGGTAGAAGAAAATGCCGCCGCAGTTGACGCCGTAAGAGTGGTTGCCAACAACGGTGAGGTTGGCGACCAAGGGCGAAGAGTTGCTGATGGCGAGTCCTCCAGCAAAGTGCCCCGATGTGTTATGAGCGAAAAGCGAGTTGGTGATACGGCATTCCTTGTGGTTGCTGCGGATGAGGTAGAGTCCGCCGCCATTGATGCCATAGTTGTGTTCAAATTTGCATCGATCGATGTTGACAGCGCAACTGTCGAGGCTCAAGGCCCCACCGATGGCACTTGGACCGATGTTGTGGCGAAAATCGGTGCCGGTGATATCCACTTCGCAGTTGATGAAGCGCAAACCGCCGCCATACATAAAATAAATGGTATCTATTTCGCTATACAACACGTTGTTGTTTATGCTGCAGTCATGTATTGTCACGGAGGAATGTTCGGCATTCAAGGCACCGCCGTGTTCGCGTGAGAAGTTGCAAAACAAGGTGCTGTTGGCGATTTCCACGTCGTCGCAGTAATAGATGCGCAGAGCGCCACCGTCTTGGTCGTCGTCCAAGGCCGCCTTGCCGTATTGGAAACGGCAGTATTCAAACTTGGAAGCAGTGGCTTTTTCGAGACGGATGCCGTTCCAACCGCCACGACCCATGTTGAATACATGAAACCCGGTAGTGTCGGTCACGGTGAAAATGATGGAGTCGTTGTAAGCGCCAATGGCATTCAACGCAGCGTCTCTCCCGACGGTGATGCTGTAGTAACCATCGAAAAGAACCGTGGTTCCTTCCATGATATCCAGGCGGTCTTCAATGATGACGTTATCGGTGACAAGAACGGTGTCGGCATCCCAAACACCCGACTGTATTCCGGAAACTTCTATATATTGTGCTTTGGCATAAAACCCGCAAAGCAGCAGAAAGAGCATAAGTCTTATTTTCATCGTTTAGCATTTTAGGGTTTAATGGTGCAAAAATAAGTATTTTCCCATTATGTCATCCAATTCGATGAATTTGCGTAATTTTGCCACCGCTTAAAAGAAAAAGGAATGAAACGCCCTAACATAAAGAACAAGCTAATGCCCGTCGCGAAAAAGTTGGAGCCTGTAAAAAGGAAACTGGTGCCTGTGACGAAAAAGTTGATGCCCGTTCCCGTTTTGGGGGCTTTGGTGAAAGCGGCGGCACAGCTGAAGGACATCCCCGTAGAAATCCGTCAGAACCATACTGACCCAATTCGTGCCCAACGGCGCGAATTGCGGAAGCTGTTGGTTAAGGCGCAGTTTACCGAGTTCGGCAAATTTTACCATTTTGATGAAATCCTGTTGTCGAGAGACATTCTTGAGGAGTTTCGCAAACGCGTTCCCGTGTTTGACTACAACAGGATGCACGATGAGTGGTGGTATCTTAATTTGCAGGGCAAGCGCAACATTGCATGGCCAGGCAAAATCAAGTATTTCGCCTTAAGCTCAGGCACTTCTGAGGCAGCCTCCAAGTACATCCCCATCACTAGGGGTTTGAACAACAGAATCACCCGCGCAGGTGTCCGACAATTGGTATCGGTCACGCGCTACGATTTTCCCGTCGACTTTTACAACCGTGGCATCTTGATGATTGGCGGCAGCACCGACCTGCAATACAACAAAGAATACGGTTATTATGCCGGTGACCTCTCTGGCATCTCGGCAGGCAAGATTCCGTCATGGTTCGAGGCGTTTTACAAGCCAGGACAGAAAATCTCCAAGGTGAAGGATTGGGCTGAGAAAATGGATCTTATGGTGAAGGCCGCTCCCAAGTGGGACATCGGCGTCATCGTGGGCGTGCCGGCATGGGTGCAGATTCTGTTGGAGCGCATCATCAAGGAATACAACCTCAAGACCATACACGATATTTGGCCCAACCTAATGGTGTATGTGCATAGCGGCGTGGCTTTTGCACCTTACGAGAAGAGCTTTGAACGAATCTTTGGCAAAGAGGTGCTGTATGTGGAAAGTTATTTGGCCTCTGAGGGTTATATCGCCTATCAAGTCGACTTGAAGAAACGTGTGATGCAGCTGCTGGTCGACAATGGCATCTATTTCGAGTTTGTGCCTTTCAACGAGGAGAACTTCGACGAAGAAGGCACCATTGTGGCCAACCCCAAGACTTTGCTACTCTCGGAGGTGGAGGAGGGCGTGGATTATGCCTTACTGCTTTCCACTTGCGCTGGCACTTGGCGATACCTCATCGGCGACACCATCAAGTTCCTCAACAAGAAGAATTGCGAAATCGCCATCACGGGACGCACGAAGCAATTCCTGAGCATCACAGGCGAGCATCTCTCGCAGGACAATATGACCCGTGCCGTCGAAATGATGGCCGAAGAGCTTGGCGTTGAAATCACTGAGTTCACCGTGGCAGGCATTCGTCACGACACGATGTACGCCCATCATTGGTACCTTGGTTGCGATGAACCTATCGACAAAGAGTTAGCTATCAAAAAGATAGATGAAAACCTTTGTAAACTCAATGATGACTATGCCGTGGAACGCACGCAAGCCATCAAGGAGTTGTTCGTTGATGTCTTGCCCACCAGTGTTTTCTATGAGTTTATGGAACAGATAATCGGTAAATGGGGCGGTGCCACAAAATTCCCGCGTGTGATGAAAGGCAAGCGCTTGGAGCTGTGGGAAGAATATGTGAAAGGTGTGAAATCATAAAAAGTCATGGAAAACACGCCTATTATCTTCGATAGAATGCCCGAATTCAGCCGTATTGGTTCGTTCAGTTTCATGTTCTGGGCCATATTGATTGGGGTTTTTCTATCTTTGGTCGTCAATATGGGACCGGCTTTCATCACGTTGGTGCAGACCAGCCTTCATCGTGGATTTCGTTCGGCGGCGTGGTTTGCCTCGGGCGTGATTCTCAATGATGCGATGATTGTCTCCATTTGCATCTTATCTTCGGTGCAAATCGTGATGAAATCATCGTTTGAGGCGGCCTTGGCGTGTATTGGCGCAGGTGTCATCTTAGTCCTGTTCGGCGTCTTCACCTTCCGAAGAAAGGTCACAGACCAGAAAAAACGTGACGAATACATTGAAAAACGCGCCGATGAGGCAATCAAAAAACAGGATCAGAAACCGGCATGGTTTGTTTTTCTTGCAAAAGGTTTTGTACTCAATATCTTGAATCCGTTTGTGTGGATTTTTTGGTTTTCGGCCGTGGCCATGGTGGCGGGCAATATGGGTGGCAACAAAGTAAGCACTTTTGTGTTTTTTGCTATCATTCTTGGCACTACTTGGGTTTTGGAGTTGCTGAAAGCCTGGGGCGCGTCTAGATTGAAGAAATTCCTCGATGCTGATCGCACTATGTTGATGAACAAGATCGCAGGCATTTTGCTCATTCTCTGCGGTGCTTACTTCATCATCTTTAAGGGAACCCTGAATCTTTTGTAAGAGTTTGTAGTTATCAGTTTGTAGTTATCTCTCAACGAATTAATAACTGAACAACTGCTAACTTTCAACTTTCAACAGCCGAAACGCCGTCCAAGGTGCGATTTCGGGTAATGGTGCTGTGATTTCAAGTTGTTCTTTCGTCACGGGATGCTCAAAAGCAATGCGCCAGGCATGCAGACTGATGGAGGCATCAGGGTTGCTGCGTGGATAGCCATACTTCAAGTCGCCACGGATGGGGCATCCGATGTGTGCCAGCTGACAACGAATTTGATGATGCCTTCCTGTAAATAGCTCGACTTCAAGTAGATAGAAAGTGTCTGATTTCCCGACCACACGATAACTCAATCGCGCCAGCTTGGCTTCCTTCGTGCCTTCGGGCACCACAAACGACTTGTTCATCTTTTCGTTTTTGACAAGATAATCCTCCAACACGTCAGCTTGCTTTGGAGGATGGTTTTTCACGAGTGCTAGATAGGTCTTGCGGAAATCGCGGTCTTTCACCTTCACCGTCATACGCGAAAGGGCTTTGCTCGTTTTGGCGAAGACGACGGCACCGCTCACGGGTCTGTCGATTCGGTGCACGAGGCCTGCGAACACATTGCCCGGCTTGTCGTATTTTTCTTTGATATATTCCTTCACTTCGTCGAGGAGGCAGACGTCACCAGTTTTGTCGCCCTGTACGATTTCCGAGGGGAGCTTGTTCACCACGATGAGGTGGTTGTCTTCGTAGAGGATTCTGTCAGAAATGTTAGCCATAACTCTAAACTCTCAACTCTAAACTCTCAACTATAACCCCACTACCGATAACATACGGCTCCATCTCATGATAGACCACTCCAAACTGCCCCGGTGCCACACCCGAGATAGCGACTTCCGAAACGATGTCAGCACCGCGTTCCGAGAGGCGAATTGTGCCATAGGTAAACTCTGGCTGATGCCGTATTTTAAAGCGGACACGCTGTCCGTCGACAAACTGCAAGGCAGGGTTCATGGGCTGCAAGTCGCCCAAGGGGACGATATTGGTGTATTGCGCCACTGGGTCATAGCCTTGCGACACATAGACAATGTTGTTCGGGATGTCTTTCTTCACCACAAACCACGGCCCGCCGCCGAGACCGAGGCCTTTACGCTGCCCGATGGTATGGAACCAAAAGCCTTTGTGACGGCCTAGTTTCTTGCCCGTCTCCAATTCCACGATGTCGCCAGGCATTTCGCCTAGGTACTCGCGTATATAGTCGTTATAGTTAATCTTGCCTAAAAAGCAGATGCCTTGACTGTCATGGCGCTCTGCACTCGGGAGTTTATACTGTGCTGCCAGACGGCGCACTTCAGGCTTGGGGAGATCACCGATGGGGAAGATGACCTTGCTGAGTTGGGCATAGGTGATGCGCCCCAAGAAATAGGTCTGGTCCTTGAAGGTGTCGGCAGCGGTACCGAGCCAGAAGATGCCATTTTCGTCCTCCCATGAGCGGGCGTAATGCCCTGTGGCAATCTTGTCGAAGTTGTGACCCTCTTTTTCCTCGAAAGCCCCAAGTTTGATCCAGCGGTTGCACATCACGTCAGGGTTGGGTGTGAGACCCTTGCGCACCATCTCCATGGTGTATTTGCCGACGGTCTCGAAATACTCGTGTTGCAAGTCCACGATATCGAACTTGCAGCCATATTTCTTCGCGATATAAGTCGTGATTTCGATGTCCTCCTCCGACGGGCAGCTCGATAAGTCTTCCTTTCCTTCCATACCAATCTTGATATAGAAAATATGCGGGTCATAGCCCTGCTCTTTGAGCAGCGGCACCACCACTGAGCTGTCAACGCCCCCCGAAACTAGTGCGGCAATTTTCATAGTTTGTATTTTTCAAGAATGTAGGGCTGTCATTATGGCAGCCCTACACCCGAAATTATCCCACAGAGCATCCCGCCGTGACCAAGTCGCTCGGGGTCAGCAGCACGAGGCGACCGTCCTTATCCTCAGCGGAGAGGATCATGCCCTCGCTGACCACACCCTTAAGCTTGCGTGGCTCGAAGTTGGCGATGAAGCACACCTGCTTGCCCACCAGCTTCTCAGGCTCGGTATAATATTTGGCGATGCCACTGACGATAGTGCGCTTGTTCATGCCGTCGTCGATAAGGAACTGTAGCAGCTTGTCGGCCTTCGGTACCTTCTGGCACTCGAGGATGGTACCCACGCGGATGTCAACCTTCATGTAATCGTCGAAGCTGACGACAGGCTTCACCTCAGCGGGCTTCCAGGCGTTCATCTGGTTGGCTTTTTTGGTTTCTTCCAACTTCTGCAGCTGAGCCTCGACTACGCTGTCTTCGATCTTCTCAAACAGCAGCTCTGGCTGACCGATGACGTGCTCTTCGGTGAGCAGAACGGTGTTTTCGGCATCGTCCCAAATATCGAACTTCACGTTAATCATCTTTTGCAGCTTCTTTGCACTAAAAGGCAGGAAAGGCTCGCTCAAGATGGCGAGGTGGGCCACAATCTGCAACGACACGGCCATCACGGTTTTCACGCGCTCAGGATCAGTCTTGATCTGCTTCCAAGGCTCGTTGTCGGTGAGGTATTTATTGCCGAGGCGGGCCAAGTTCATCAACTCGGAGAGGGCCTCGCGGAACTTGAAGTCTTGTAATAGGTAGCCGATTTTATCGGGATAGCCGTTCATCTCGGCAATGGTGGCCAGGTCGCCTTCGGTGAGGTCGTGCATGGCAGGCACAACACCATTATAATATTTGTGCGTCAGGACCAAAGTGCGGTTGACGAAATTGCCGAAGATGGCTAACAGCTCGTTGTTGTTGCGGTCTTGGTAGTCCTTCCAAGTGAAGTTGTTGTCCTTGGTCTCGGGCGCGTTGGCGGTGAGCACATAACGCAGCACGTCTTGTTTGCCAGGGAACTCTTCGAGGTATTCGTGGAGCCACACGGCCCAGTTGCGCGAGGTCGAAATCTTGTCGTTTTCGAGGTTGAGGAACTCATTGGCGGGCACGTTTTCGGGCATGATATAGTCGCCATAGGCTTTCATCATGCAGGGGAAGATGATGCAGTGGAACACGATGTTGTCCTTGCCGATGAAATGTACCAGCTTGGTCTCGGAGTCTTTCCACCACTTCTCCCAGTCTTCGCCACGTTGTTCGCAGATTTCCTTGGTGTTGGAGATGTAGCCAATGGGTGCGTCGAACCACACATACAGCACCTTGCCGTCGGCACCTTCAAGCGGGACGGGCACGCCCCAGTCGAGGTCGCGGGTGACGGCGCGGGGTTGCAAGCCACCATCGAGCCAGCTTTTCACCTGACCATAGACGTTGGATTTCCATTCCTTGTGACCCTCGAGAATCCACTCGCGAAGCCAAGGTTCATATTGGTCGAGAGGCAGATACCAGTGCTTGGTCGGCTTCTTCACCAAAGCCGCGCCGCTGAGTTGCGAATGCGGGTTGATGAGTTCGTCGGGGCTCAAAGAAGAGCCGCATTTCTCGCATTGGTCGCCGTAGGCGCCTTCAGCACCACATTTCGGGCATGTACCGACGATATATCTGTCGGAAAGGAACTTCTGACGTTCGGGGTCGAAGTATTGCTCGGTCTCCTTCTCGATGAACTTCCCTTCGTCATAGAGTTTCTTGAAGAACTCTTGGGCCGTGGCACGGTGCATCTTTGAAGAGGTGCGTGAGTAGATGTCATAGCTGATGCCCAACTCCTCGAACGACTTCTTGATGATGGCATGGTAGCGGTCCACGATGTCTTGTGGCGTGCAGCCTTCCTTTTCGGCTTTGATGGTAATCGGCACGCCGTGCTCGTCGGAACCACCGACAAACAACACATCTTTACCGCACATTCGTAGATAGCGGACATAAGTGTCGGCGGGGATGTAGACGCCGGCAAGGTGACCGATGTGGACGGGGCCGTTAGCATAAGGCAAGGCCGTGGTTACCGTGTAACGCTTGAATCTGTTGTCACGAAATGAGCAGTGTTTGTTCGTTGATTCCATAGATGTTAATTTTTAAAAACGGGTGCAAAAATAAGGATATTTGTTGAAATGCCGTATCTTTGCCGCCCGAAATCAACGAACAAAGTACTAAAAATGAAAAACAAACACATTCTCGTGGCCGCCATCCTCCTGATGGCAACACAAGCCTTTGCCCAGATTACGGGCAAATACGGCACCTACTACGACCAACGCGAACTGCTCTTCGAGGCCATGCCAACCTCGGAGAAAGACATCATCTTCCTCGGCAACAGCATCACCGACGGCGGAGAGTGGTTTGAGCTGTTCCAAAACTCCAATTGCAAGAATCGTGGCATCAGCGGCGACATCACGCTGGGCGTGCTCAACCGTCTTGAGACCATCACCAAAGGTAAGCCCGCCATGGTCTTTCTCATGATTGGCACTAACGACATGAACCACGGCTATAGCAATGATACCATCGCCCTCAACGTGCGTGAAATCGTGCAACGCATCAAACAGGAGTCGCCACGCACCAAGATTATTGTGCAGAGCATTCTGCCCACCAACGACTGCTACGGCCTCTTCACGGGCCACACCAAGCGCTATGCCGACGTGGCTGTCATTAATGGGATGCTGAAAACGATGGCTGACGAGGAAGACGTTGAATACCTCGACCTCTATAGCCGTTTTGCCAATGATGAAGGCAAGATGAATCCCAAATATTCTAATGATGGCCTGCATCTCAATGCTGACGGTTATCTGTTGTGGAAAGACATCGTTGAAGACGAAATCGGCCGACTGCCTCAGCCCGTCCGCAAGAGCAAGGTGCCGATTTGGATCAACATGGGCGCGGGATTGAGCGAATCCAACACTTATGACAACGGTACCGTTCCTTACAAATATGTCGGTTTGGGAGGCGTCTTTCGTTTTGGGGCTACAATTGAATGGCGTCGTTGCCATATTCAGACTGAGAACTCGTTACTCGGCTGCTTGTTTAGTGAGGGCTACGCCATTGACATTGACAACCGCACGGAGTTCCTATACCGCTTCTACGATGGTAAACGTAACCGTTTCCACCTCTGGGCAGGTGCCGGGGTGCAGACCTTCTCCGATATTAAGTCAATTTCATCATTGATGAACGCCTCTACAGGTGTCTCTATTTTTCAAAACCTCTGTACCGAAGGGATGATGCAGTATGATTTTGCTTTTATTCGCGGCGGTTCTCACAACCTCCTATCGGTATACGGCAAGCTGAGCCTGCCTCTTGTGGGCGTGGTCACCAGACCGGGTTTCGCTTATATGGACAACTATACGAGTAACATCAACATTGCCAATACTATACTTCAGGATTATGAAACTTTCTTCAAGTGGTTTTCGGGTGTCACCACTGACATTGGCTTTTATTTCAATCTGTTGAATGGCAATCGTATCGGCATTAATTACCGTTGGGATTATCTTACGACACGCCATAAAGGCATTTATCGTTACGACAATGCCATCCATTCTATCAACCTTAACTTTATGTTTAACCTCAATTGATTACGGCCATGAAAAAACTACATATTATATTCTTTATAATAATGGGCGTCGCAACGACGTCGTGTGAACGTGTTTTCATGGAAGACGACGAGTCTCTTGACCCAGTTAACGTTTTTGATTACTTATGGAATAAGGTCGACCAGCAATATGCTTTCTTTGACGTGAAAGGTGTGGATTGGGACTCGGTTTATGAAGTTTATCGTCCGAAGGTGTCTGAAGATGACATGCATGTT
Organism: uncultured Bacteroidales bacterium; assembly: GCA_937902805.1. GTDB lineage: Bacteria > Bacteroidota > Bacteroidia > Bacteroidales > F082 > Limimorpha. The sequence goes on along the minus strand of CALEMB010000124.1, from coordinate 3,495 downwards.
GACAGCCTCTTCCAAGTGTGTGCTGCCATGCTTAACACCTTGCAAGACGGACACACCAACTTAATCTCCAAATTTGATGTGTCTCATAATGACTCAGTTTATTATAGGATGTATGCCAACAGAAACATCAATACTGAGGTTGTGGTTCTCAACTACTTGACTGTCAACTATCACACTATTGGTGGCTTTACCCACAATGCCATTCGTGACGGCAAGGTGGCCTATATTCGCTATGCTTCATTCATGGACGACATTACCACAGATAACCTGTCAAATCTTCTCGACTACTATCAGGACTGCAAAGGCTTGATCCTCGACCTGCGCCAGAATGGTGGAGGCAATGTTGCCAACATCAGTACGCTGCTTTCCATCTTCGACAATCACGGACAGCCGCTTTACCATACCCAAATCAAGGCGGGACCTGAGCATGATGCCTTCACGGAACTTACTACTGTCCATGCTGACAGTATTGACTACACCGACGTTTTCACAGAACCGGCTTATACCAAACCCGTAGCCGTGCTCATCGACCGTGGCTCCTACAGTGCGACCTCGTTCTTTGCGATTTGCACCCAAGGTTACGACAACATCAAGTTGTTTGGAGACTACACCGGCGGCGGTCTTGGTTTGCCTAATGGTGGTACCCTGCCCAACGGTTGGACTTATCGTTTTAGCATCACGCGTACCATCGCCCTTGATGGAGGCAACTATGAAAATGGCGTTCCGCCCCAAGAACGCGTCATTCTTGACCCTGCCTGTACCGCCCAGGGCATTGACAACGTGATTGAGGCCGCTGCGGATTGGATTATGCAATAAAACGGAATCACCTTCGTTAAAACGTCAATAAATCAAATTGGAATGAAACATGTTTTTTTCAGCCGATGGCTGATTGTCATCGGTTTGGCACTAGCTTATCTGCCAGGTTTGGCGCAGAAACACACCATCAGCGGTTATGTGATGGATGCCGCCAGCAAGGAGACCCTTATTGGGGCGACCATTTTTGATAAAAAATCTGGAAAAGGCTGTGCAACAAACAATTATGGCTTTTATACACTTACCCTCGACCAAGGTGGGGTGGACCTGCAAGTGTCGTATGTGGGCTACACCCAACAAAACAAGGCCATAGACCTAAAGGAAAACCTAAGTATCAACTTTTTATTGGAGACCAACACAACCTTGGATGAAGTGGTGGTGGAAGCCACCCGTGCCACGGTGAGTGCCCGCAGCCCGCAGATGAGTGTGGTGGAGCTGCCTGTGCAGCAAATCAAGTCCATCCCGACGTTGTTTGGCGAAGCCGACGTGCTGAAGGCTATACAACTGTTGCCTGGCGTGCAGAATGGCTCGGAAGGCTCGGCGGGCATGTATGTGCGTGGTGGAGGTCCCGATGAGAACCTGCTGCTCTTGGACGGCGTGCCAGTCTATAACGTCAACCACGCACTGGGCTTCTTCTCCGTCTTCAACCCCGACGCCTTGAAAAACGTCACCTTATACAAAGGCAGTTTTCCGGCGCATTTTGGAGGCCGTCTGTCCTCGGTGGTCGACATCCGCATGAAGGAAGGCGACATGCAGAAATACCATGGCAATGTGAGCATCGGCTTGATTTCGTCGAAACTCAACTTTGAAGGGCCTATCGTGAAAGACAAGCTCTCGTTCAACCTCTCGTTCCGCCGCACTTACGGTGACTTGCTCATCAAACCTGCCTTGTGGATAGCGAGCCGACAGGACCCCAACATGAACAAACTGAACGCAGGGTATAACTTCTACGACTTTAACGCCAAGCTGAACTGGAAGATTTCCGACAAGGACAGGCTTTATCTGAGTTTCTATACGGGCGACGATGCCATTAATTTCGGGGTGCGATACAAGGACTATGAGGTGGACGATACGCAATACAATGACAACATGGGGATAAAGTGGCGTTGGGGCAACAAGGTGGCCTCGTTGCGCTGGAACCACGTGATGTCGCAAAAGCTCTTTATGGATGCCTCGGTCAACTATACACAATACCGCCATCATCTGGGTATGGATATGAGCGAAGAGACGATCTACCATCACGAAGGCCAGACGCTCAACGTTAAAGACGAGTTCAATATGGCCTACAAGTCGGGCATCAATGACATCACCGCCAAAGTCGACTTCGACTATACACCTCTTCCCAACCATGAGATCCGCTTCGGAGGCAACTACACTTATCACATGTTTCGCCCCGAGGTGCAGTCGGCGAAGATGATTGCTGGAAATGAAGTCGAAATCGATACCTTGATCGGTTTGTCGAATGTCTACGCCCATGAGACCGCCCTTTATGCCGAGGACAACATGACTTTTGGCGACATCTTCCGCGTGAATGCAGGTTTGCATTACTCCACCTTTACCGTTGAGGGCAAGACTTACCAAAGCGTTCAGCCGCGTCTCAGTGCCAGCGTGATGCTGGCCTCCAACCTCTCGCTTAAGGCGGGCTACGCCTACATGACGCAATATGTCCACCTGCTGTCCAACAGTAGCCTCAGTTTGCCCACTGACCTTTGGGTGCCTGTCACGGCGAAAATCCTCCCGATGAACGCCCATCAATGGTCGTTAGGAGCCTTTTATGAATTGCCACGTCTATTCGACATCTCCGTTGAGGGTTACTACAAGATTATGGACAACCTCTTGGAATACAAGGACGGTGCTTCGTTCTTTGGCTCCAGCGAGACCTGGGAAAACAAGGTGTGTCTCGGTAAAGGCTGGGCTTACGGTATAGAGTTCCTCGTACAACGCAGTTTCGGAAAAACGACAGGTTGGATAGGCTACACTTGGGCGCATTCCAAGCGTCAGTTCGACCGCGAAGGCATGGAAATCAACGGCGGCAAGGTGTTTCCCGCCAAATACGACCGTCGACACGACATCAGCATCACAGTGCAGCATAAGTTCAGCGAACGCTTCGACCTCAGCGGTACATGGGTCTTTAGTAGCGGCAACTGTGGTACGTTGGGAACACAGATCTACGATGGCATGATGAATGAATGGGGCTACATCCCCACCATCAACGCATTGGAACGCAACAACTTCCGCATGGGCAATTACCACCGCCTCGACTTGAGTGTAAACTTCCACAAACAGAAGAAACACGGTGTACGCACTTGGAATATCAGTGTCTACAACGTGTACAACCACAACAACCCGTTTATCGTCTATACGGATTACAGTTGGGATGAAGCCACCCAAACAGAAAAGAAACTCCTGATGCAGGCGAGCCTTTTCCCGATTATTCCTTCAGTGAGTTATAGTTTTAAATTCTGATAAATAGCCCTACTAAACTATGAAATACAAAACTCAACATCAAACTGTCATTGCAGGCTTGACCCGCAATCTCCAAATCAAAAAGAGATTTTCTTTGCGCTTAGGAGATGGCGGATGTTCCTCCGCCATGACGGTAAAGGCATTAGCAATGATATTAGTGGCCACTTTGATGGTCTCTTGTGAAAAAGAGATTGAATTCAACGGCGAGCATTCCGA
>CALEMB010000123.1 GCA_937902805.1 uncultured Bacteroidales bacterium | reverse complement strand
GAGATCTACACTCTTTCCCTACACGACGCTCTTCCGATCTCGATCTCTGTCGCATAAGGCTTTGACGAGGCATTGCGGCACATTCGACACCGAACTGATGTGGACATGGTCGCCCGACTTGATGACTTTGACGGCTTCAGCAGCCGTAACGGCTTGATATTGTTTCTTCACGATTACGAACTTTTGTTTACAAAGCTTAAAAAGCCGGCGACGGCCGTGACCGCCGCCGGACAACAACATGAAAATGGAAGAGTCTTTACTCTTTTTTACGTTTTCTGGCCATCCAATAGGTTGCTCCAAGGCCCATGAGTATGGCGATGCCGCTGCCCACAGGGGCATCCTGGTTGGTGTCCTCGCCGTGAGCGGGCAACAAGGGGGCACTGAAAGGGTCGTCTTCCCTAAGATTTATACCTTTGGTGCTGAAATAGGTGTAACCCGAAACACCGTTCTTGGCGTTGTACCCGCGATTGAACAAGCCGCCGTCGGCAAGGGCGGATAAACTGAAGCCGAGGATGATGGTGAGAATTATAATGGTCTTTTTCATCGTTTTATAGGCTTTATTTGATTGCTATCTTTTGAACTTTGATATCGTTGCCACTCACGAGGCGAATCATGTAAATGCCAGCGGCTGCGTTGATATGTGTCTCGGTACAGCCTTCGATTTGCTGGCTGCTGAGGATGCGTCCGTTAAGGTCAATCACCTGTAGTGTGGCTATGCCGTCATTAGCGATGACCCAGCTACCGTTGCTGTTGAAGGCAAAGGTCGCTGAGCTTGTCGAAGCGTCGTCTTCATTGGAAACAAACACCAACTTGAAACGGCTGGTATAGTCCGTTGTCCTGGCCTCAAACGAGTAGCTTGTGCTTTGCAGCATGTCGACATCGGCTCCCGTCATGTTGTCGATGAGGTGAAGATAGGCCATCTTCGTGCCTTCAGTGTTAACGTTGATGGAATAAGAACCGTTTTGGGCAGCCTTGAAGTTGACGGGCATTTCGCCCATGTTGTCGCAGCATACTACGGCGTAGTCTTGACTATCCTTTGAGATGTAGACTTTAGTGCTGTTTGCGTTGAGTTGGAACTTGGGCAACTGTTGACCTTCGTCGAAGCTGAGGATGGCACGGTCGATGATGGCAGTCCATAGGTCTTGATTTTGTCTAAGGACCGAAGGCCCGCTGAGGTTAAGAATGAGTGCTTTGCTTGTCTTGGTGGGCTCGGTGGTGCTGAAGGTTAAAGGCTCGTTGTTTCCAGTGGCGATGACAAACACGCCTTCCATGGGATCAATGCCACGGCTGACCGGCTGGGCCAGGATTTCCGTGCCGTTTTCATTCATCACATAGAATGGACGGCCGATGTAGGCGGCATGCTCGGCGAAGGGGTTGCCGATGAGATTCCAGCCAGAAAACTCAGCGTTGTTGTCCTTGACCAATGTGATATTGTGTGTCGTGCTTTCGATAGGTGTGCCGGTGAAGGTGAGTGTGACGGGTACTTCGCTGCCGTTTCCGCTGTTGGAGTAGAGATAGCCTTTGCCGAGTTCAAGGTTGAAGTGATAGTTGTCGCCTTCTTGCTTGTAATTCTCCCATTCTAGCGTAATACCTTGGTCGTTGGCAGTTGCGCTTTGGTTGAAGCGGTAGAGGTCGTAGTTGTTTGAGAGCATGTTTGTCACGTTCTCAGGACTCACCGTCCCGATGGGGGAGGCGATGAGGTAGTAGTGATCCTTGCTGTCAGGAGTGTAGGCTGTGATGTTCTTGGTGAAGGTAGAAGCACTCGTGAAGTTGATATTATAAGGATTTGATGGAGAACCATATCTGTGATTGGCATCAAAAACAATGGGGTCGTTCTGATTCGGGACGAAGTTGAGTACACGCTCTTGCCCAGTCTCATGGTCAAAGACCTTGCAAGTATATGTATAGTCTGCTTCGCCATATATTGTGAGATAATAAATGTACTTGCCTGTTGAATTCTTTATTTTAGGTAATATGGCACCACGGCACACGTTGTTTTGATCAAACACGCCAATTTCAAGTTGTAGGTTCTGCTGCTCTACCTCATCAATGACAAGTATGCTTGTGCAGGTCATATTGAAGTCACCAATGGTCACGGGAGTCCAATGAGTCGGTGCTTGTGCTCGTGTCGGTGTGTTACATGTTGGATTAACCATGCCGCTATTAGGCTGGTTGCCTATCGACCTTCCCACATGGTATATCAAACTGTTCGTCTCGGTGTTATTTGAATAGAGCATAAAACCCTGTCCTGGCTTCAAAGTCTCCAAACTTCCTGACCATTCATCTCCATCAAATTCTGCGTAGCCATTAAAAGCCTTGATTTGGTCATCAGGTTCTGCTGTGAAATCAGAAAGGGCGTCTCCTATATTCAATTCTTGTTCGTTCGGGAATCCTATCCAGTTCCAACCTGAATTAACCGTAATTGGGTGTTCACCAGGACGAGCCGTTTTCCCTTTAAGATTCACACTACAGGCAGCATTGACTTGAATCATATACATCTGCTCGTTCGTGATTCCATCCAATGTACCATCCCATTCGTTGTCTTCGTATTCGACATAACCATCCACTCTTGACTTGATTTGCAAGCCGTTGCCGTTCAAACTCTCTTTCAGCATATCGAGGCCATTCACGCCATCCATCTCAATGTATGTGCTGAACCAATTCCAACCCTCAGCCAATTCATTGGTTTGGTTGGTTTGGTCGCTCTTGGTGGTATATGTGATGGTGGTCCAAGGAAGGAATTTTGGCCTGTATACAAATGTGTTGTAACCTCCCAAAGAAGAAATATATGTTGTGTTTATGCCTAACCATGTGCAAGATTTCTTCGAACCTTTTTTTGTTTGCTTGACACCAATTTTTAGGTTGCCACCGCAATATTCGTATGGGTTGTCGAATTCGATTTCCATTGTTCGGTTGCTGGGTGATAATTTGCCAGTGTAAACTTTGATCAAACCGTCCCAATTAAATGTTGCGTTGTTTGCAAAAACCGTTTCATCCACTTCTTTCACATACACTTCAAATTCAGCCTCGCCCCAATTGATAGTTGCGAGATTATTACTGTAGTGGAAGGTGATCTTTGAAATCACACATCCCGCAATATCGCTTAGGGTTGTGGAAGGGATGATGAATTGGCTTTGTGTAGTATTCTGAACCTGGTTCCCATAAACGGGAACGTATGAATTGGTGTTCGTTCCTTGGTTTACCTCCAACTCTCCGCCCGATGAAGGCTTGAAGGAGCATTGATTGCTCCAGTTGCTTGAGCCGTCGTCGCCTCCACAGTTGGCGCGTACTTTGGCATAATAGGTGGTCTCTTCAGTCAATCCGGTCAAAATCAAGCTGTTGGTATTGGACTGGCATTGTGTGGCAGTCTCAGGGTCGAACTCCGAGGTTGTCGAGTAGGCTACAGTAAAGTCGTTTTGGCTTTCATCGCTTTTAGTCCATGCCAAAGCGGCGGAATTATTCGTGATGGAAGTGCAGTGCAAGTCAGTTGGAGCAGGGCAGGCAATGGTGGTGGTGAAATTGAAATTGGTGGGTGTCGTGTTCCAATAACTGTAGTTGTTGTCGCCGCAGTTGGAACGAACACGAATATAATAAGTGGTTTGAGGAGCAAGGCCTGTGATGGTATAGGGGTTCGAGGGTGCATCCAGATAGGTGCATTGGTTCGAATCGTCTGGGTCGAAATTCGATGTCGTTGAGTAGGCAATTTGCCAGTTGTCATTGCCTCCAGCCCATGCTATAGTAGCACCATGGGCGTATTCATCACTTTTGGTGAGCGAGTAAGGCTTTTCGCAAGATGGGATAAGTTGCACATCAATGTCGTCTAGATAGATGGCTGAAGAGGCGTTTGTTGTTGGGCTTTTAATGGCGATGTACTTTTCTTGTTCAGTATATGTATTGTTGTCCAAACGCACCGTGTATTCTTGCCATGACGTGCTGGAACCAGATGTGGTTACTTCTCCAATTTGTCTAAATGTGCTGGCATTATTTGGATCGGTCATGGTGCCCACTTGCAATTTTTTGTTTGAGGCAGAACGAACCCAAAAAACGACTTGATACTGGTTCAGAGAGTAATCATTCACGTTGATTACGGGCAGAATGGCAATCTGGTTGGGGATGTAACTGGAATAGTTGAACAAGAGGCTTCTGGTGGGCGACGATGTGTTGTGGTGGTAATCAGCGTTGACCCGGGGATAGCCTTGGTAACTACTATTTGTGGCGTCGTTGATTCGATGCCAACAATCAGGCATTGAACCAGTGGAACTGACAGTGGCATCACTGAAGTTATAATAGTAAGGTAGGTCAATAGCTTCACATTCTGTGGCAAACGAAACAGTTCTCCAACCGCTTTCCTCACCACTGCAGGCGGCTTGCACTCTTGCTTGATAGTCGGTGTTGGTCGTAAGGTTGAGGATGGTGTAAATGGGAGAGGAGACCGAGACGGATTGGCTCCAACTGCCGCTTGATGCAGTTTTGTATTGCACATTCCATGCTGTTTCATCGCCACCGGCCTGCCATGTCAGCGTGGCAGAGTTTGAGGAAACGGCTGAAACGACAAGGTTTTGGGGTGCGGGGCATGAAACGGGTGTAAGGTCGAACTCAAATCTTATGTTGTTCTTCTTCGTTTCCCATGCCGTGCAGGTCATATTAGGATTTGAAGGGTTGATGTCGTCTGAACTGGCTGCCCAATTGCTTTGGTGAGATGCAGTGTTGAAAACATAACCGCCATGGCCGCTTGATTGAGTGGAAGATCCTGAATTGTCGTCAACCACTACAAGCAGATTGCCTCCTTCGTATGTAAAAGTGCTGATGGGCACCGTCGTCCATGTGTTCTTTATTATTGATATGGTACCGCTAAACACTTTTTGGTTTGCATTGACACCAACCCAATCCGATGCACTGGAGAAAGTGCTTTTGTTTGTGTTGACGAGATAAATGTCCCACGTTCGTTCTCCAGGAGATGTGGTCCAAGAGTTGTATCCGTAGAAGGAAATGCTGGTAATAGTGCCAGGACCGCCTCCTGCGGCGTTGATTTCGTCAGCAGTGTAAATTTGTTCTGATATAGAATACCAGTTGCCTGGTGTGCAAGGAAGACGGAAAGTGGATTCCTCTGCTGTTCCGATTTCCACGGTTGTGCTTCGCTCTTGTGCCAAGGTTGAAGCCGAAAACATTCCAATCATTCCTATCAATAGGAACAATCGTGTAAAAAATTTTGAATACATAATACAAAAGTTTAAAGGTTTGACATTAAGTTCATTACCTCAAAACCTCTGGAAAAATGTTGGAATACCTAAAATGAAGATAATACCCAAGCGTAGGGCATACCTTTTAAATATAGAATCCCAGCTCCAATTCCCGGAAGCCTTGTTCAGCGACTTGAGGCAGGTCTTCTGACTGAGGCCTCGCTTCTGCCGCCTTCCCGAAAGACAGAGCTTTCAGTGGCATAGTGGCAGGCGATTGGCCATCACAGCAGCGGGAACTGTCCGGGATTCACACCCGATTCCCTATTGAGTCCGCAGGGGACACCACAAATCGGGCGCAAAAGTAATGCTTTTTCTATTATGCTCAACATAACCGATAATAAAACCTTTCGGATTTCGTTTTCAATCTAGCCTTCGGCATGAATTTTGAAGATTTTGTCGAAGCAAAGAGAGAATTATGTAATTTCGTCCAAAATTTTGACCTATGAAATCGCGACATATTTTAGGCTTGATGTTGGGAATGGTCTTCGCACTAACCATCTCTGCATCAGCGCAAAAGCATATCGAAAACTATGATCCCGAGGCCCTCTTCAACGAGGGTGTGCTGTCGTTCCAAAACCAAGAGTATGGCGCCGCACTTTCAGCCTTCACCCAATACCGCGCCCAAACCGCTGATGCCAAATCGCAGCGTTGTGTCGACGCGCAGTATTACGAGGCGGTCAGTTCGCTTTATCTCGGACAGGCCGATGGTCCAGCTAAGGTCGTCCAGTTTGTGAATGACAATCCGGGCAGTACTTGGGCGATACACGCCAACTTCTTGTATGCCAATAACTTGTTCAAGGAAAAGAAATACAAGGAGGCGCTGGCCATTTACGAAAAGACGGATGCCACCTCGCTGACCACCGACGAGGCACAGCAGATGCAGTTCAACATGGGTTATGCCTATTTTCAGTCGGGCGAGTTGGATAAGGCTATGCCGCTGTTCCACGGCCTGATGATGAACGATGGTAAGTACAAGGACTCGGCACGCTATTATTACGCCCACATCCAGTACGTCAAGGAACGCTACAGCGAGGCTTTGGACAACTTCCGCCTCTTGCGCAACCATAAGGACTATGCCAAAGTGGTACCGTCGTATATCATGCAAATCGAATACCTCAAAGGCAATTATCAGGCGGTGATAGAGGAGGGACCCGATTACATCCGCAAGGCCGACAAGAAACGCAAGGCGGAGATGGCGCAGATTGTCGCCGACGCCTATTTCCAGCAAAAGAACTATGACAAGGCTCTGGAATACTATGATATCTATACGAGGAACCTGAGTCGTGGTATCTCGCGTCAAGCCTACTACCAAATGGGCGTCAGCAAGATGATGAAAGGCAACTACAAGGACGCCATTAGCGACTTGCAGAAGGTGGCGGGCAACAACGACATCCTCGCGCAATATGCCTCGTATTATCTGGGTTCGTGTTATGCCAAGACCGACGAGCCGAAATACGCCCGCAGCGCTTTCTATAACGCCTATTCCGCCAATTTCGACGCAGAACTCAGCGAAGAGGCACTGTTTGATTATGCACGCCTGAGCCTCATCCCAGGTGCCGACCCCTTCAACGAGGCTGTGGGGCTGCTCGACCATTACATTGCGGAGCATCCCAACTCGGAACGTAAGGCCGAAGCTGAGGAGATGGCCATTTATCTGCTGCTCAACGCAAAAGAGAATGACGAAGCCCTCGACCGCCTCGAAGCGATGAAGAAGAAAAGTGCGACATTGCAGACGGTTTACAACGACTTGTTGTATTCCACGGGTATCGATAATTTCCAGAAAGGCTACTACGACAAGGCTCAGACCTATTTCTCCAAGATCATGAACGGCAAGCAGTCGGCAACCAACAAGGCTGAGGCTTGCTTCTGGATGGGAGAGTCTGCGTATCAGATGGGTGACTATTCGAATGCCGGCAAATATCTGAAGCAGTTCAAGGAGATGAAGGCAGCTTCGAGCCTGCAGGAATATCTCCTTGCCGACTACGACTTGGGCTACATCTACTATCAGAAGCCCGACTACGATGCCGCCGCCGAGTGTTTCAGGAACTTCATCCGCCTCGCTGACGATAGGCAACAAAACGACCTCAAGACCGATGCTTACATCCGTTTGGGCGACTGCTTCTTCATGGAACGCAGCTACGACAAAGCCATCAACTATTACGACCTCGCCACCCGCATCGGCAAGCGCAACGCCGACTATGCCATCTACCAGCAGAGCCTCTGCTATGGTGCCAAAGGCAGTTCTAACCAAAAGATCAACATGCTGAATGACCTGATACAGACCTATCCGAGCACGCCCTACTACGAGCAGGCACTGTTTGAGATTGGCAACACCTATCTTGTTCATGGCGACAAGCGCTCGGCTATCTCCAGCTTCAATCGCCTCATCAAGGACCGCCCGCGCTCGACTTACACGCGTCAAGCGATGATGAAGGTTGGCATGATTTATTACAACAACAACCAATATGACCAGGCCTTAGCCAGCTTGAAGAACTTGGTTGCCTCTTATCCCAACACCGATGAGTCGCGCGAGGCTTTGAGCATCATCCGCAACATCTATATGGAACAGAACAAGTTGGATGAATACTTCGGCTATGTCAACGCCAACGGTGGTCAGGTGAAGGTTACACAGCAAGACTCTTTGGCCTTCGCCAATGCGGAGAATTTCTTCCTCGACGGCCAGTACCAGAAGGCACAGACCGCCTTGCAGTATTATTTCGACAACTTCCGCAACGGTGCCTACCTGCTGAAGGCCAATTACTACGGCCTTGAATGTGCCGAGAGGGTGGGGACGGAAGAACAGATTATCACACACCTTAATTATATATTGTCGCAACCCGACAACGATTACACCGATGATGCCTTGTTGAAGATGGCCCGCATCGAATACGAGAAGGGCAACTACCACAAGGCTGGTGAATACTACGAACGCCTGTCGCGTATCACAGAAGAACCGCTCAAGCGCCTCGAAGCCCTCGAAGGCAGCATGAAGAGCAACTTCTTCATGGGCAACTACGACAAGGCCATCGAAATGGGTGAGAGCCTGCGCCAGTCGCGCGACCTCACCGACGAGCAAGTCAACCAGGTCAACCATATCGTGGGCAAGTCGTACTTCGAGAAGGGCAATTACACAGCCGCTATCGAAAGACTCGACAAGAGCGCCCGCAACGACAAGTCGGTGTATGGTGCCGAGAGTGCCTATTATTCTGCTGTAGCTTCCATCAAGCTGAAGAAATACGACGAAGCCGAGAATAAGGTGTTCGACATCTCCGACAACTTCTCGGCCTACGACTACTGGGTCGCCAAGTCGTTCATCGCGCTGGCTGATGTGTATGTGGCCAAAGAGAATTACTTCCAAGCCAAGGAAACGCTCCGTAGCGTCATCGACAACTACAAAGGTGCCGACCTGAAGCAAGAAGCCCGCGTTAAACTCGCCGAGGTGGAACGCAAAGAGCCTAAGGTAAGCAACAGCAACGGTATTGAACCTATTGAAATGGAATAAACCGAGCCCCGTAGGGGCATAGGATATTAAGCAGGGGCGAAGCGTAGCGTATCCCCTGCATCTAACACAAGAGACAATGAAGAAAAACATCATAATACTAGTCTTGGCCCTGCTAACCCTGCAGGCCTACGCCCAACACGATGAACAAGTCACCGTGGAAGGCAAGTATCGTCCCAAAGTGAACAAGGTGAGCAAACTGCAGCTCAACCCCGAGACGCCACAGCCCTCATTCGATCTCCCCAACACCGAGGTCAATCCGATGGAGGCGAAACAGAAGTTTGCCCTCGACCTGGATAAAATCGCTCCGACGGGCTATGCCGCCAAGAATGACAAACTCGTCACCCCGACGCAGAACTTCCTTGTGGCAGCCTTCGGAACGAGAGTCTCGCCAGTGTTTCTCTACAAGCACAACTCCATGTTGACCAAGACCTTGGGCCTGGGCGTGGGTATCAAGCATAACTCCTCGTGGCTCAATATCAAGCATTATGCACCGTCAAGCTTCATGAACAACGCCTTCGATGTCAACCTATCGACGAGTAAATTCGATGGCTTCCAGCTGGATGGTGGGATATATTACAAAAACGATATGTACCATTATTATGGTATCCCGAATGTGGATAGCTTGGGTTTGACGGATGAGCAGATAGCGACCATTGCGCCAAAGGTCATATACAACAAGATTGGAGCGCATCTGGGACTGGCTTCCACTACGACGCGAGTCGGTGAGTTGAGTCATGGTGCTCATTTGGATTATTTCTATCTGTTCAACAGAGAGCATTCCGTTGATTTCGGTTATTCCTTGGGCTATGCCGAGAACTTCTGGGGCAAGAAGGAGTATCCGCAGAAGATTGGCGTTGACTTTGGCTTCCAATACGATTATTGCATGGGTCAGCAAGACAACACCTTCACTGTCGACAGGGTGCTGTTCAAGGTCAACCCGTACTTCGAGATGAGCGATGAGTTCTATCGGCTGCATGTTGGTGTGCTCGTGGATGGCGCCACGCGCGACTATGACTCGGCCAGATTCTTTGCCATCCGTCCTGATGTGAGAGGTAGCCTTTATATCTTGAACAAGAAGCTGGAGTTTTACGCAGGCCTGAACGGAGGTCGCGAACTGTTGAGGTTCAGCGATGTCGTGGAGGATAATCCCTTCCTCTCGCCGATGTGCAATCCCACTTTGTGCGTCAAGAATGTGAAGTTCGGCTTCGACGGTGGCGTGCGCACCAATATCGTGGAGATCGTTGATTTACATGTAGGCGTGCGTTATCGCCATACTAACCGTGACCCGTTCTATGTGTTCTACATCCCCGATGCCACGCAGTTCCCTCCGGGATTGGACCCCATCCTGAATTCTTTCGACCTCGTCTTCGATGAGACCAAGTTGGTGACCGTAATGGCCGATGTCAGGGTGAAACTGCGCAATAGCCTCACCGCCGATTTGGGCTTCGCCTACAACCACTGCAAGCCCGCTCACGAGGAACGTGCATGGTACCGTCCCACAACAGAGGGTAGACTGAAAGTTACCTACGATTTCAACGACAAGCTGTCTTTCAACACCTCTTTCCTGTACCAGGGTGGCCGATATGCCAAAGTATGGGATGGTGTGGTCGATTGGCAGAACTTCAACTTCGAGGCCATGAAGTTGAAAGATGTCTTTGACCTCAGCATTGGTGCCGATTACAAGGTAAACGACCAAATCTCGGCCTTCGTTTTGCTGGATAATGTGGCTTGCCAGAAGTACCATCTTTACTACAATTATCCCGTCACAGGCATACAATTCTTCGCCGGCGTGAAACTGAGATTCTGAAAACGCCTTAGACGCCACGAAAAGCACTTTATTTCAAAAGCCGTTTCTCTTTCCCGCGTGCGTGAAGAAAAACGGCTTTTCTTGTTTTTGCCCATTTTTAGCCCCGTGGAGGCGTTTTTGCGATAAAACAATTTTTTCACTTTTTTGGCCTTTGTGCCGAAAAATTGTGTATCTTTGCACCTTTATTTGAAAACAGCAAAAATTCTGAAAATGACTGAAGAAGAAAAGAGAGAATTGGCAAGCGAAGAATACGGTGCCAGTAAAATCCAGGTACTTGAAGGCCTTGAGGCCGTGCGTAAGCGTCCGGCCATGTATATTGGCGACGTGCATTTCCGTGGCTTGCATCATTTGGTATATGAGGTGGTTGATAACTCCATCGACGAGGCAATGGCCGGCTATTGCGACAAGATTGACGTTCGCATCCTGCCTGGCAACGCCATCAGTGTCCTCGATAATGGTCGTGGTATCCCTACGGGTATGCATCCAAAGGAGCATCGTTCCGCTTTGGAAGTGGTTTTGACGGTGCTGCACGCTGGCGGTAAGTTCGACAAGGGTTCCTATAAGGTCTCTGGCGGTCTGCACGGTGTGGGTGTCAGCTGCGTGAATGCCCTTTCCACTCACCTCACCGCTGAGGTTTATCGTGAAGGCCAGATTTTCAAGCAAGAATACGAGTGCGGCAAGCCGCTGTATGATGTGAAAGTGGTGGGCAAGACTGACATGAACGGCACCCGCATCACCTTCCAACCTGACGGCAGCATCTTCCAGACTACGGAATACGACTACAGCACCCTGGCCAACCGTATGCGTGAGTTGGCTTACCTCAACCACGGCATCACCATCCAGCTTACCGATGAGCGTGAGAAGGACGAAAACGGCGAATACCGCAGCGAGACCTTCTACTCTGAGAATGGCCTCATCGACTTCATCGCCTATCTCGATGCCAACCGTGAAAAGCTCATTCCCGAGCCCATTTCCATCTCGGGCGAGAAGAATGGTGTACCGGTTGAGATTGCTTTGGAATACAACAACGAGTACAAGGAAAACCTGCACTCGTATGTCAATAACATCAATACTATTGAAGGTGGTACCCACTTGCAAGGTTTTCGCTCGGGCTTGACGCGTTCCTTCAACGCCTACGCCGAGAAGAGTGGCCTGCTGGAGAAGCTGGAGAAGCTGAAGGTGAAGATTTCACCCGATGACTTCCGCGAGGGCCTCACCGCCGTCATCTCCGTGAAGGTGCCGGAGCCGCAGTTCGAAGGCCAGACCAAGACCAAACTCGGCAACGACGAGGTAATGGGTATCGTCAACAGCATCGTGGGACAACAGCTCTCCGACTATCTCGAAGAGCATCCTAAAGAGGCCAAGACCATCTTCGACAAGGTGACTTTGGCAGCTCAGGCACGTCAGGCAGCACGCAATGCTCGCGAGAAGGTGCAACGTAAGGGTGCGTTGTCGGGCTTCAGCCTGCCGGGTAAGTTGGCAGACTGCTCGGAACGCGACCCCTCCAAGACGGAGCTTTACCTCGTTGAGGGTGACTCTGCAGGCGGTTCCGCCAAGCAAGGCCGCGACCGTAATTTCCAGGCCATCCTGCCGTTGCGTGGTAAGATCCTGAACGTCGAGAAAGCTATGGAACACCGTGTGTTCGACAGCGAGGAAATCAAGAACATCTACACCGCTTTGGGTGTTACCATCGGCACCGAAGAGGATAGCAAGGCCTTGAATCTCGAAAAGCTGCGTTACCACAAAGTCATCATCATGACCGATGCTGATGTTGACGGTAGCCACATCACTACGCTGATTCTGACCTTCTTCTTCCGTTACATGCGCGAATTGATTGAGAACGGCTACGTGTATTGCGCCACGCCGCCTTTGTACCTCATCAAGCGCGGCACCAAGCCGATTTGCTACTGCTGGACCGATGACGAGCGTATCGCCAAAATGGCCGAGTTGACCAAGAATGGCACCGTGAGCGGCTATGATGTGCAGCGCTACAAAGGTCTTGGTGAGATGAACCCCGAGCAGCTTTGGGAAACCACAATGGACCCGGCCAACCGCACCTTGCGTCAAGTGACCATCGAGAATGCTATGGAAGCCGACCACATCTTCTCCATGCTGATGGGCGACGAAGTGGCACCGCGCCGTGAGTTCATCGAACAAAACGCCACTTACGCGAACATCGACGCATAAGACGAGCAATCCGTGAGAACGAAAAGGACTGCGAAAGCGGTCCTTTTTTTGTTTTTTGGAGAAAAAATGGCTCGGCCTCTTGTAAGTTTCAAATTAAATTTTGACCTTTGCCCCAAATAAATATTGCGTATGGAAACATTCAAGAAAGGGGAGAAGATTGGCAAGTATGTCATCAACTCGTTCATAAAGAAAGGTGCTGTGGCTGAGTCGTATACAGTGCTCGGCCCCGACGACATGATGTATTTCATGAAGGTGTATGACTTTGGGAGCATACCGCATGAGCAACTTTTTGAAGGCAAGGAGGTTTACGAGATCCATCTCTGTAAGGAGCTGAATACCGACGAGAACCAAAATGTCGTCCGTTATGTCGACAATGGCGAGGTGAAAAAGGGCAAAGATGTCTACCATTACCTCGTGACGGAGTTCTACCGTGGCAAGACGCTCTACGATGCCGTCAGGAGTGAAGGCCGCTTCGACCTTGAAGATGCAGTGCAAATCACACTTTGTGTACTGACGGGCTTGTCGTATATCCATTCCCGTGCATTGATACATAATGATATCCGTCCGTCGAATATCATGCTCCAAGAGCTGGATGATGGCATGTTGATGCCCACCATCATCGACCTCGGGCACATCTCCTACATGGTTAAAGGCCGCCCGACTTTCGTTGACGAGGACCTCATGCCGTATTTCCGTGCCCCCGAGACTTTCCGCTCAGTGTACACGGTGAAAAGCGACATCTTCTCGACGGGTGCGCTCCTTTACTTCCTGTTGTTCGGCAAGTCGCCATGGGAGTATATGGACCTGAGAACTTTGGAAGGCGATAAGCAAAAGATTGCCGATGCGGTGAAGAAAGCCAGGAAACAAGACCTCGTTTTGGAGACCGATGAAGTGAAACTGCCGGATTACATGAAGGCTATATTGCTGAAGGCCTTGGCGAAGAAACCTTGGAACCGTTATGGCTCGGCGGCTGAGTTCGCGCAAGACATTATCGAACAGGCAATGCCCGAGTTGGCGAAAATCATGGAAGACGAAGAGGCGAAACCGCAGACTGAACAACAAGGCCAGGAAAGCGAAAGCCTCACCATCACCTTTAAGAAAGGCTCGGGCAGCGGTTTTGACAACGTTACGGGGCGCGACGAGTTGAAGGAACAACTGCGTAAAGAGGTGTTGTTTGCCCTCCATAACCCCGAGAAGGCGGCGCAATACAAACTGCCGGCCATCAATGGCGTGCTGCTCTATGGTCCTCCTGGATGCGGCAAGAGCTTGGTTTTGAAGAGCTTTGCCGAGGAATTAGGCTTCAACTATACCGTCATCCATGGACCTGAGATTGGGCATATCTATCAAGAGGGCGTGCTCGACAACCTGCAGCGGCTGTTCGATGCTGCCGAAATCAAGGCACCTTTTGTCATCTGCATCGACGAACTAGAGTTTGTGGCGCCTAACCCCAATGCCGAAGGCGAGGAAAATGTCACACCGCAGATTTCGGCCTTATACGGCATGATGAACGAGTGCTCCAAGAAGGGCATCCTCGTGGTGGCCACCACCAACCGCCCCGACCTTATTGACCAGTCCATTATGCGTGTCGGCTGCTTCGATCGTGTGTTCTTCGTGCCACAGCCTGACTTTGAGGCACGCAAGGACATCTTCATGGAGCACCTGAAAGAACGTCCTTGTGAGGAAATCGACTACGACGAGTTGGCCAGACTGTCGGACGACTTCAACGCTGGAGACATCGCCGAGGCCGTCAACGAAGCTGCGATGACTGCCGCCTACAACGGCGTGCCGATTTCGCAGAAAATCCTCGTCGACGTGCTGAAATACAAGAACCCGACCTATTCTACCAAGACTCGCATCGGTTTCACCAAAAACTGAGCGCCATGAACGTCAATGGGTTGGTTTCGAGATGCTTGAAGGCGCAAGGCATCGTCACGAAAAAGAGTGACTTGGGTCTGAATTTCACCTATCAAGGGTGGAACTTCCTGCTATGGAACGATAGGGAAGACCCCTCGCTTTTTCGTTTGACTTTGCCGGGCATCTTCGACGTGACGGATGCCAACTTCGCGCGTGCCATCATGGCTTGCAACAACATCAACTGGAACTACAAGGTGGTAAAAGCGGTGCTCTACGACTACGAGGACGGCGAGGAAAAAGGTGCCTCTGTGTGGATGTGCTATGAGCAGCAGCTTGACACCATACCTGATGTGGATGCCCTAGTTCAGCGTGCCGTCCAAAGCCTTTTAGCCGCCTGTGATGCGTTTTCTAAGGAAATGACGGATGAATAACCAAAGGTCCTTGAGCCCTGAGCCTGTCGAAGGGTCGAAGGGACTACCTAATAATTTCTGACTATATGAAAATCAAACTCCTACTAATTTCAATGCTCATTACAACCGCCGTTATGGCGCAATACGCTCCCGCTGGCGACAAAATCAAAACCCAATGGGCGGATAAGGTGTCGCCCGAGAACGCCTTGCCCGAATATCCGCGCCCATTGATGGTGCGTCCCGAATGGAAAAATCTCAACGGATTGTGGCAGTATGCCGTCACGCCGAAAGGGGAGAAGGCACCCCAAAAGTATGAAGGCGACATCCTCGTGCCGTTCTGCATCGAGTCGTCGCTATCGGGTGTGCAGAAGGAAGTCGGTACTGACAAAGCCTTATGGTATCAAAAGACTTTTGCGGTGCCTGCCAATTGGAAAAACGGCCGCATCCTTTTGCATTTCGGTGCTGTGGATTGGATGATGGACGTGTGGGTGAACGACATCAAAGTAGGCTCACACACGGGCGGCTACACGCCTTTCACGTTTGACATCACACAAGCCCTACAAGGTAAACAAAATTCCATAGTGGTGCGTGTTTGGGATCCGACCAACAGCAGCTACATTCCGCATGGCAAGCAAGTACTTAAGCCACGTGGCATATTCTACACCTCGGTGACGGGCATCTGGCAAACGGTGTGGCTGGAGTATGTCCCCGAAGATTACATCCAGAACCTTGTCACCACACCTGACCTCGAAAGGAGCACGGTGAGCGTGGAGGTGGACTTCTCCAACCTTACCAAGGACGACTTGTATCAAGTAGAGGTGTCGTTTGAGGGTCAGCCGGTGGCAACGGGCAGGTCCATCAACGGTCAGCCAGTGGAGGTGAATATGCCCGAAGATTTTTTGTGCTGGACACCCGACCTTCCTTTCTTGTATGACATGAAGGTCAAGGTGTTGCGCAAGGAGAAGGTGATTGATGAGGTGGATAGCTATTTCGCCATGCGTAGCTTCGGTATCAAGCGTGACGAGAGCGGCATCATGCGTCTCACCCTGAACGGTCTTCCCATCTTCCACTATGGTCCTCTCGACCAAGGCTGGTGGCCCGATGGCCTTTACACAGCGCCCACCGATGAGGCTTTGGCTTACGACATTCAGAAAACCAAGGACTTGGGCTTCAATATGATTCGCAAGCATGTGAAGGTGGAGCCTGCACGTTGGTACTACCACTGCGACCGCATTGGAATGATCGTGTGGCAGGATATGCCTAGTGGCGGTCGCAGCCCTGAGTGGCAGACGTCGCAATACTACCAAGGTCCCGAGAGCCTGCGCACACCAGAATCGGAAGACTGCTACAAGAAAGAGTGGACGGAAATCATCAACAGCCTGAAATCGGTGCCCTGCATCGGCGTTTGGGTACCGTTCAACGAGGCTTGGGGACAGTTCAAGACTCCTGAAATCGTTGAGATGACCAAGAAGCTCGACCCGACGCGTCTGGTGAATCCTGCCTCAGGCGGCAACTTCTATACCTGTGGCGACATCCTTGACCTGCACCATTATCCCGACCCGAAGATGGTGCTTTACGACCCGACACGTGCCACTGTGTTGGGTGAGTATGGCGGCATTGGACGCAAAGTGGAAGGCCACACCTGGGTGCAAGACCAAGGCTGGGGCTATGTGGAGTTTGACTCGGAAGAGAAGGTCACCGACACCTACGTCGAATACGCTGAACGGCTTTACAGGATGGCTTTTCAAGGCTTCTCAGCAGCGGTCTACACACAGACCACAGACTGTGAAACCGAACTGAATGGCTTGATGACATACGACCGCAAGGTGGTGAAACTGAACGAGAAACGACTGCTACAAATCAACCGCAAAATCAGCCACGCTTTTGCGGAATGAGACAACAAAAAAAGGAGCGTCAAACGGCGCTCCTTTTTGTTGTGCGTTAAACGCTTTCTTATTTGACCTGACCTGCGATTTTGATGGTGGTACCGGCGGCGCCGTTGTTGTCAATGTCGCCTCTGGTGATGTGGATCAGATTGTACTTGCCATTGTAAACGGTGCCAAGCACGAAGTTGTAGTCGCTGGGGGTCCAAGCGGAAATACCACGGAAATCGCTTAGGACAGAGTACGTGCCCTCAGTGAAGAGATTGGCTTTTTGGACATCGGTGGTCACAGCGTTCCATTCGTCGGGATCGAAGCCGTACAAGGTGGCACCTTCAACGGGCTTGATAACGGCGAACACTTCCTTGGCGTTGCTGTTCCATTCCAGACCGAGCTCCTCGAGGCCAGTGCCAGGGTTGCTGCCAATTCTGGTCCAAGTGAAGTCGGTGGCGACCAGCGGCTGAGCAGGTTGATTGATGTTCACGTTGAGAATGACGCTTTTAGATTTGCCGTCAACATCGGTAATGGTGGCGGTGAAGATAGCTTTGCCAACCAAATCTCTAACGTTGTTTTCAAATTTCAGGTTGTCATTTTGGAACACAAACTCAGTGCCACTAGCGGTGATAGTGGTATCTCCGGAATAAAACAGACTGCCATCCATCTCATAAAGAGAGGAGTTAAGGGTGAACTTGGCCAATTCTTTACCAGTTTGGGCATTGGAAGCGGCGCGGAAACCTATGGAGTAGGTGACACCCAAATCAACGGTTTGACCATCATACACAAAGTTTTCGCCTGTCATGATGGCAATTGAAGGTTCCGGATTCGTTACTTCGGGGGTGCAGCTTGCGAAGAAAGCAACGCTGACTAAGCACACAAGTGCTAATGCTAATTTCTTCATTTTTTAATGATTTTAGTTAGTAATTAGGTTATTTGTTTGAAGTTTTCTTTTAAAGAACGTGCAAAGATAAGCAAATACTTTGCCAAATCACGCAAAACTGCCAAAAAAAATGAAAAAAGCCTGTTTTTGGCAGGCTTTTTCATTTTTAATGTAGTTCCATTACTTTCGATTAGCCTTCAACGATTGCTTCGTTCGGGCAAGCGCCGGCGCAAGTACCGCAACCAACGCAGGTGTCAGGGTCGATGACATAGATGTCGCCTTCCGAAATGGCGCCCACCGGGCATTCGTCAATGCAAGTGCCGCAAGCAACGCAGCTGTCTGTGATTTTGTAAGCCATAATGTTTTTAATTTAAGGGTTTGTTTTGAGTTTTCGTTTTTCGTGCCGCAAAAATACTACAACTTTCATTCCATTATGCCCAATTCGGAAATTTTTATTCAGTCTAAATAACAACAGGGGTTAAAGCGTTGATATTTAACATGGTGCGAAAATGGTTCTAAAAAGAAAAATAAAAAGCGGTTTTGTTTGGATTTGCACCTTATTATTGCTTAATTTTGCACCGAATATTTAAAAGCTGTCAGCCATCAGCTGTCAGCCGTCAGCTTGGTTCAAACCAGCTGAGAGCTGAATGCTGAATGCTGAAAGCAAAATCTTGTAAATCAACAAAATCTAAAATCAGTAAATATGACAGCAAAAAGTAAGGTTGTAGCCCTTGAACATGTCGTCATCCGTTTTTCAGGCGACTCGGGCGATGGTATGCAACTTACCGGAAATCTTTTTTCGGATTCAACAGCATTTGCCGGAAACGATTTCGCCACCTTCCCGGACTATCCGGCTGAAATCCGCCCACCGCAAGGCACCGTGGCTGGCGTCTCTGGCTTCCAAGTGCACTTTGGACACAAACCCGTTCACACCACCGGCGACCTTTGCGACGTCCTCGTGGCCATGAACCCCGCCTCCATCAAGGCTAACATGCGCTGGCTCCGCCCCGGAACCATCATCATCTTCGACTCCGACTCGGTGACCGAAAAGGCCCTTGAAAAGGCCGGTTATGCCGACGACCCGACCGTCGACGGCACCCTCGCCGACTATCAGGTGGTCAAAGCTCCCATCTCGGAACTCACCAAAGAGGCCCTGAAGGACTTCGGCATGGACAATAAGTCGATGCTGAAATCGAAGAACATGTTCGCCCTCGGTATCGTGATGTACTTGTTCAACCGCGAACTCGACACCGTTTACAAGTATTTTGAGACCAAGTTCAAAGGCAAGGACCAAGTGATCAAGGCCAACCGCACCGTCCTCGATGCCGGTTACCACTATGCCGACACTTGGGAGCTCTTCACGAACACTTATCGTGTGGAAGCCGCCGACCTCGACAAAGGCAAATACCGCAACATCACCGGCAACACAGCCGCCGCTTGGGGCTTGATGGCCGCCTCCGAGAAGTCGGGCCGCCCGCTCTTCCTCGGTTCGTACCCCATCACTCCTGCCACCGACATCCTTGCCGAGTTGACGAAATACAAGAACCTCAACGTCAAGGCTTACCAAGCTGAAGACGAAATCGCCGGCATCATGTCGTCGATCGGCGCCGCCTACACGGGCTGCATGGCCGTGACGACGACCTCCGGTCCTGGTCTCTCGCTGAAGAGCGAAGCCATGGGTCTCGCCGTGATGACCGAGCTTCCGCTGGTGATCATCGATGTGCAGCGTGGCGGTCCCTCAACGGGTCTGCCGACCAAGATGGAACAGAGCGACCTCATGCAGGCCCTCTACGGCCGTAACGGCGACGCTCCGCTCGTCGTTATCGCTGCCCGCAGTTCTGCCGGTTGCTTCTACACCGCATACGAAGCCGCTCGTATCGCCATGGAGCACATGACGCCCGTCATCATGCTCAGCGATGGGTCTCTGGGTAACGGCTCCGAAGTGTTCCGCATCCCCAAGATGGCCGACCTGCCGAGCATCACGCCTCCGCTGGCCAAAGCCGACGACCCGAACTACATGCCTTATCGCCGCGACGAGAAATGGCTCCGCCGCGAATGGGCTATTCCGGGCACGCCTGGCCTGCGTCACCGTGTCGGCGGTCTGGAAAAGGAAAACGGCAAGGGCAACCTGTCGACCAATCCTGAAAACCACCAGATCATGACCGAACTCCGTGAGGAGAAGATTAACCGCGTGGCCAACGACATCCCGCTGCAGGAAATCTATGGCGACAAGAACGCTGACCTCCTCGTGGTGAGCTGGGGTGGCACCTTCGGTACCGTCCGCACCGCCGTCGAGGGTCTGATGGAAGAAGGCAAGAGCATCGCTCACGCCCACTTCGACTACATCATGCCGCTGCCGCGCAACACCGAAGAAGTGCTGCAAGGTCACAAGAAGATCGTGGTCTGCGAAATCAACCGCGGCCAGTTCGCCAAGTACCTGCGCATGAACTTCCCTGAATACAAGTGCGAGCAATTCAATAAGGTGATGGGCCTGCCGTTCACCATCGGCGAGCTTGAAGCTAAGTTTAACGACCTTTTAAAATAATACGACTATGGAAAATCAGAATATCGAACAAGAGGTCATGCTGACCAAAGAGGATTTTGCAAGCGATCAGGTGGTGAAATGGTGCCCTGGTTGTGGTGACCACGCCATCTTGAAGGCCGTTCAAGACATTTTCCCGAAGTTGGGTAAGAAGAAGGAAGACATCGTTGTCGTTTCTGGCATCGGCTGCTCCTCGCGCTTCCCTTACTACATGAATACATACGGTTTCCATAGCATCCACGGTCGTGCTGCCGCTGCCGCCACTGGCGTGAAGCTGGCCAACCCGAACCTCAGCGTGTGGATGATCACTGGCGACGGCGACTGCACCGCCATCGGTGGTAACCACTTCATCCACGCCTGCCGTCGTAACATCGACATCAATTTGATTCTGTTCAACAACCGTATCTACGGTATGACCAAGGGTCAGTTCTCGCCCTGCACCTTCCGTGGCACGAAGACCAAGACTTCGCCGCAAGGTACTTACGAAGACCCGTTCAATCCTGGCGAACTCGCCATCGGCGCCAAGGCTACCTTCTTTGCTCGTGGCGTGGATATCAACCCCAAGGAGTTGAGCGAAATCTTCTGGGAGTCATATAAGCACGATGGCATCGCCGTGACCGAGGTCCTGCAAAACTGCATGATCTTCTCCAACGGCGTTCACGAAAACATCACCGGCAAGGATGTCCGCGACGACATGCAGGTGAAGTGCGTCCATGGCCAGCCGCTTATTTTCGGCAAGAACCGCGACAAGGGTATCCGTCTGAACGGCAACCAACTTGAAGTGGTCACCATCGGCGAGAACGGCATCACTGAGAAGGACATTCTCGTCCACGATAAGACCACCGAAGACACGGGCATCCACATGATGCTGGCACACATGATGCCGCCTCATTTCCCTGTCGCCATCGGCGTCATCCGCGACGTGAAAGCCCCGACCTTCAACGACAGCCTTGACCAAGTCATCGAAAACGAGAAGGCCAACTCGAAGATCAAGTGCATGGACGACCTGCTGAACAGCGGTTCGACCTGGACAATCGACTAAGCTAAGGTCCCTGAGCCTGTCGAAGGGCCGACAGATAAAAGGCATCGACTGGCCGACCTTAAATACTGAAAAATCCCGCCCAAACGAGCGGGATTTTTTCATTTTCTGATTGTCAAACATGTTGCGTTTTAAGGAAATTGATTACTTTTGCAATATGAAGACAAAAAAAGATTATATTGAATTAATTGAAAATCAAGAGGATGAGTTAAGGAAAAACTTCGGAATCCGTTCGCTTCGTTTGTTCGGTTCTGTATCACGAGATGAGCAGATTGAAGGAAGTGATGTTGATGTGTGTGTGGAAATGGAACCTCAAGCCTATTTGATGGTTCGATTGAAACGATTCCTTGAGCGTCTTTTGGGTTGTTCAGTGGATGTGGTTAGAATGCACCAACACATGAATCCTTATTTATTACAAGAAATCAATAAAGATGGAATTTACGTCATTAAGTAAACGAGACAGGGTATTGGGCATTTTTCAGCAAATTGAAAATGCTATCGGACAGCTTAAGGACTGGAATGCCAATATTGAGACGGCTGAGGATTATTATTTGTCACCCGATGGAATGCAAAAACTTGCAGCCAGTTGCATGTTGATTGAAGCAATAGGCGAGGGCATCCATCAAATAGATAGGATTACAGAAGGTGAGTTGTTTAAGGAACGTTCAGAGATTCCATGGGAGGATGTAATAGGAATTCGCAATCACATCGCACATGGTTATTTTGACATTGATGGTGAAGTGGTGCTGCTGACTATTCGTCAAGACCTTGGCCCGTTGCTTGAAGCAGTTAAGTATTTCATCAATTCGATATAAGAAATTCTATCTCCAGCAAAATTGTATTTTCCGCAAGATGACAGAGAAAATCATTATTTTTGCAATTGGAAAAACCAATCATCCATGAGCGAAGAACAAAAGAAAATCAATGATGAGGAAAAGACCATCCCGAAACCAGAAGGGTACACTATTGTAAAGTATGCGGAAGGATGGGTTGATCTAATAGTTTTGGTTTTAGGTTTAGTGATTCTCACTTTTTTGATTAGTGTGTTTAAGGATGTTTTTATAGGTAGGATATGGTTGTTTTTGCTCATAGATTTTGGAGTTCTTGCTTTGTTATGGGTAATTGGGCGCAAGATTACGGAAGTGAAGGTGAATCTTAAGATTACTGACATGGGATTGGAGCAAACAAGGTTGTCAGGGTCAAAGTTGTATCCAGAGCATAGGTTGATAAAATGGAAGGATATGACACGGTATCATTTGTATGGAAGAGGTAGGGGAAATGAATTTTACATAGTCGTTAAAGGCGATACAAATTTTCGTATTTCCACCCCGTTGTTTTCCTTGTTTCAAAGGCATAAAGAGAACAAGGAAAACTTTGCTGCCTTTCAGGATGACTTTTTGGGAATGGCCTCCCAAAATAATGTACATCGTGCCTTCTTTGGATAGTTACTATTCATACAAGACTATATCATGAAAATCCCTTTCAAACCCGGAACATTGATTTATCCCTTGCCCGCCGTGATGGTCACCTGCGGCGACTGCGAGGAAAACTACAATATCATCACCATCGGCTGGACGGGAACGATTTGCTCCGACCCGCCCATGTGCTACATCTCCGTCCGCAAGGAACGCCACTCGCACGAACTCATCATGAAAAACAAGGAGTTTGTCATCAACCTGACGACGGAGGATTTGGCTGCGGCTACAGATTGGTGCGGTGTGCGTTCGGGCCGCGACTACAACAAGTTCAAGGAGATGCACCTGCACACCGAGCCTGCACAAGTGGTGAAGGCCCCTTTGATTAAAGAGTCGCCGCTGAATATTGAATGTAAAGTGGTGGAAGTGAAGGAACTGGGCTCGCATGATATGTTCATTGCTGAGGTGGTAGCCATCGATGCCGAGGAGAACCTCATCGACAAGGGCACAGGTGCCTTTCAACTCAACCACGCGCGGCCTTTGGCCTATTCCCACGGGAAATATTACGGACTCGGTGAGAAAATTGGTGGCTTCGGCTTCTCGGTAAAGAAAAAGAAATAAACATGCTCGATCAGTTTCAGGCATATATTAATAGGTATAACCTTATCGCCGAGGGCGACCGCCTCATTTTGGCCTTGAGCGGCGGCATCGATTCCATGGTGTTGGCAGACTTGTTGCTGAAAGCCAAGGTGCAGTTTGTCGCGGCGCACTGCAATTTCCATTTGCGCGGCGAGGAGTCCAATGGCGACGAAAAGTTTGTCCGAGATTATGCTGAAAGGAATGGCATTCAGTGCTTTGTGAAGCATTTTGAGACGGAGCAACATGCCGCCGAGCAAGGCGTTTCCATCGAAATGGCCGCCCGTGACTTGCGTTATGCTTGGTTTGAGGAACTGCGGCAGCAGCTGGACTATGACAAAATCGCCGTGGCTCATCATGCTGACGACCAAGCCGAGACCTTTTTCATCAACCTATTGCGCGGTGCAGGATTGCGCGGCTTGAAGGGAATGCAACCACAAAATGGCTTTATTATTCGCCCTATGCTTTGGGCTTCGCGTGAGCAGATCCACCAGTATGCCGTTGAAAACCAAATCACTTGGCGGGAAGACCATACCAATGCCGAGACGGTCTATCTGCGCAACAAAATCCGTAACCAACTTTTGCCCGTCTTCGACGAACTTCATTCAGAAGCGCGGCAGGGCTTGTATAAAACCTTGGAGCACCTTGCCTCTGAGAATGAACTTTATAGGGAATTGTTGAAGGAGAAACTGTCTCGGATTGTTGAACACGATGGTGATGTTCAGAAGCTCTCATATTCTGCTTTTCTGGATTGCTTCGTTCCTCGCAAATCGAAGATTCGACGGAGTCAATGCGCAAAGCGGCTGTCAGAAGTTAAGGTCCCTGAGCCTGTCGAAGGGCCGACATCTTTTCTGTTGCTTTTTGAATGGCTTAGACAATTTGGTTTTAATACAGACCAGTGTAAGTTCATTTTCGAAGCCATGGGAACTGGCATCGGCAACAAATATTATTCTCCAACCCATCAACTGGTTATCGGAAGAAATGAGTTACAATTGTCTGCAATCAAGCCCGTTGAAAACGAGGAAATCCAAATCGAAGTAGGGGAAAAGGCAATCGTATCACCCATACACTTGTGTTTTTCCCAATTGGAAAAAACTGCCGATTTCGTCATCGACAAGTCGCTTGACGTGGCTTTACTGGATGCCGAAAAGATTCATTTTCCACTGACCCTGCGCCATTGGCGCCATGGCGACCGCTTCCATCCTTTGGGCATGAAAGGCTCCAAATTGTTGAGCGATTTCTTTGTGGATCAGAAGTTTACGGAAGCACAGAAATCTAATGTCTTTTTGCTAGCCTCTGCCGAAAATGAAATCCTGTGGGTGGTGGGGCACCGCATTGACGACCAATTTAAGGTGACTTCGGAAACAAAATCCGTCTTCCAATGCCGTTGGGAAAGATAGATTTTGTATTTTTGTCGCTTATTCATTAATTTGTTTGCAAACAAAACATTAACTCTCTATGAAACGATTGTTCTTCTGCCTGCTGATGGCCTTTGTCGCCATTATGCCTATGAATATGCAGGCTCAAATTGTTGACCCTGTCAAATGGGCGTTTGCCATTCAGGAAGT
This sequence comes from uncultured Bacteroidales bacterium, assembly GCA_937902805.1. Lineage (GTDB taxonomy): Bacteria > Bacteroidota > Bacteroidia > Bacteroidales > F082 > Limimorpha. The sequence continues at coordinate 15,594 of CALEMB010000123.1, read as the reverse complement.
CAACGACACCGAGTTTGACGTAGTCGCCACGGCCACCGTCGACCCGCAATTCCACATTTATTCCACTAAGATGCCCGACCTTGGCCCTTTGCCTACGGTGTTCGAGTTCGATCCTTCCTCCAATTATGAAGTGGTGGGTGAGGCGCGAGATGTCAACCCAGGCGAATTGTTCTACGACGACATCTTTGAAGTGGAATATGTCCAATTCAAGGGTACTGCCGTTTACGCACAGCGTCTGAAGAAGCTGACGGACCAACCTTTCACGGTTGTCGGCGTTATTACAGGCCAAGCCTGCAAGGATGGTAGCTGTGTGCCCGTCTCGTCAGACTTTGAGGTCAACGTCCCAGGAGCCGATGGTTCCACGGTGGCGGAAAATGTGGTTGCTCCCACTGAAGAGACAAACAATGAACCTGTTGACGGAAACCAACAGACCCTTCAAGCTGCCGGTGACGACATCGAATACTTCACTTCTGAAGGTGCTCAAAGTACCGACACTAGCCTTTGGGGCATGATTCTGTCTGCCATCCTTTGGGGGTTGGCAGCCTTGCTCACGCCTTGCGTGTTCCCGATGGTGCCGATGACGGTGTCGTTCTTCATGCACGGCGAAGGTGAAAGCAAGCAGGAAGGTCGCTTCAAGGCGTTCATGTATTTCCTCTTCATCGTGCTGCTGTACACCTTGCCCATCGCCATACTTATCTTGGTTACCTATTTCGTCGGTGGCGAAGGCGTGACTTCGGGCATCTTCAACTGGCTGGCGACGAACTGGATTCCGAACTTGATCTTCTTCCTTGTGTTCATGGTGTTTGCGGCCTCGTTCTTTGGCGCCTTTGAAATCACCTTGGGCAGCAATATGCTGAATAAGAGTGACAGCAAGCAAAACACAAAGAATATGGGTGGCATCTTCTTCATGGCCTTGACCTTGGTGCTGGTGTCGTTCTCCTGCACAGGTCCCATCGTGGGCACGGTGCTGATCCAGTCCACGCAGGGTGCCATTTGGACGCCTATTCTGGCCATGTTGGCTTTCTCCATCGCTTTCGCGTTGCCGTTTGCCATCTTCGCCATGTTCCCGAATATGCTCCAGAAACTGCCGAAGAGCGGTGGCTGGATGAACTCGGTGAAGGTCGTCTTGGGCTTCATCGAAGTCGCCCTCGGCTTCAAGTTCTTGATGACCGCCGATCAGGCTTACGGCTGGGGCTTGCTTGACCGCGAGGTTTACCTCGGCATCTGGATTGTGTGCTTCACCTTGTTGGGCTTCTACCTCTTGGGCAAGATTCGCTTCAAGGGCGAGAAGGAAGTCAAGGAGTTGAGCGTGTTCCGCTTGGTGCTGATTATCATTGACTTCACTTTCGTCATCTATATGATTCCTGGCATGTGGGGTGCTCCGTTGAAGGCCCTTTCTGGTTATTTGCCGCCGCAACAGACCCTCGATTTCAACTTGGATAGAACCATCAAATATGTTGAGTCACAAATGGATCCGGAGATTTGCGAGGAGCCGAAGTATGGCAATGTCCTTGAACTGCCTCATGATCTGAGTGGCTATTTCGACTTTGACCAGGCTTTGAGTTGCGCCCGTGCCCAAGACAAGCCCGTCTTCGTTGACTTTACCGGTCATGGCTGCAACAACTGCCGTGAGATGGAGAACAGCGTTTGGAGCGACCCCGAGGTGTTGAAGATGCTCCGTGAGGAGTATGTGGTTGTCGCCCTCTACGTTGACGACAAGACTCAAATGCCCGAAGAGGATTGGTCCGTGTCGACGAAGAACGGCAAGGTCAAGAAGACCATCGGCTCCAAGAACATCGATTTCCAGGAGACTCGTTTTGGTGCCAATGCGCAGCCATACTATGTGTTGCTTGACAACGACGGCGACATGCTGATGATTCCGCGTTCCTACAGCAAGGACAAGGCTGCCTTCCTCACCTTCCTGAAGAAGGGCCTCGACAACTACAAGAACGGCAGGAAGTACATCCCAGAGCGATATCAGAAATAAAGGATAACCGCTTTATAAATGAAAAACGGAAGAGCCGGTTGACTCTTCCGTTTTTGTTGGATGGGATTTCGCCCCCATTATACCATCTCGGAATAATGCTGATAGAAAGCAATAATCGTCTCGATGCCCTTGTAGAAGTGGTCGACGCGGTAGCTCTCGTTGGGGGAGTGGATGGCGTCTTCACCGAGGCCGAAGCCCATAAGGATGGACTTGATGCCCAGTACTTTCTCGAAGGTGGAGATAATCGGGATGGAGCCGCCCGAACGCATTGGGATAGGCTGCTTGCCGTAAGTGTCCATATAGGCGGCTTCGGCAGCCTTGTAAGCCGGCAGGTCGATGGGGCAACCATAGGCTTGTCCGCCATGCAATGGAGTGACCTTCACCGTGACATACTTGGGCGCATTTTTCTCGAGGTAATTCTTCACTAACTTTGCAATCTTCTCGTGGTCTTGGTTTGGTACCAGACGGCACGACAGTTTGGCGTAGGCCTTGGAAGGCAGAACGGTCTTGCTGCCTTCGCCGGTGTAGCCGCCCCACATACCGCAGAGGTCGAAGGTGGGACGGATGCCCACGCGCTCGATCTTGGTGTAGCCCTTCTCGCCACGAAGAGCCTTCACGCCGAGGCTGTCCTTGTAGGCTTTCTCATCATACGGTGCCATGTTCAGCAGCTGGCGCTCGCGGCGTGAGCAGGTGACCACGTCGTCGTAGAAATGCGGGATAGTAATGTGGTTGTTCTCGTCCATGCATCCGGCAATCATTTCGCAAAGCGTGTTGAGCGGATTGGCCACTGAGCCGCCGAAGAGACCAGAATGCAGGTCGGCGTTGGGACCCGTGACTTCGATTTCCCAGTATGCGAGGCCTCTCAAGCCTGTAGTGATGCTCGGCACATCGGGTCCAATCATTGAAGTGTCTGACACCAGAATGATGTCGGCTTTCACCAGTTTCTTGTTCTTGACAATCCATTTGGCGAGGCTGCCCGAGCCGATTTCCTCTTCGCCTTCGAGCATGAACTTCACATTGCAGGGGAGAGTGTTGGTCTTGACCATAGTCTCAAAAGCTTTGGCGTGCATGAACGACTGGCCTTTGTCGTCGTCGGCGCCACGAGCCCAGATTTTGCCGTCCTTGATGACGGGTTCAAACGGGTCGGTGTGCCACAGCTCGATGGGGTCAACGGGCATCACGTCATAGTGGCCGTAGACCAGCACAGTGGGCTTTTTCGGGTCGATGATTTTCTCGCCATAGACGATGGGGTTGCCGTCGGTAGGCATTACCTCAGCCTTGTCGGCACCAGCCTTCAGCAGGTTGTCGCGCCAGCATTCGGCACAGCGAATCATGTCTTGCTTGTGCGCCGATTCGGAGCTGATGGACGGGATTCTAATAAGTTCAAACAGTTCGTCAAGGAAACGATCCTTGTTGGCTTCGATGTAGTTGTTCGTGATTTGCATAATCTATGTATTTAGAGATTTCAAAATTTCAAAATTTCAAATTTCAAATTTCAAGATTCATTCTAGGTCGCTTCACGTCACTGCGAGGAACGAAGCAGTCCAGATTGAGGATTGCAAAAATAGTGAATTCTTTTGATATTCAGAATATTTTATTATTTTTGCCCTGTTGTAATTCGTATGATTACCATTAAATCCTTTTCAAATGAATCATTTTAGTTTTAGATTTGGCCTTATCTTGGCAATGGCTTGCTTCTCAATGCTTTCCTACGGCCAAGCAACGGAGAAGCTGGAAGAAGTTCCCAACACTTCCACTTATGTGGAGGATGAATTCATTGTTTGGTTGGAGCAGGGTGTTGATGCTTCAACATTTTCTCTTAATTCAAATGGAGGAATCGTTCCTAAACGATTGTTGTCCAGGAGATTAAATATTTGGCTTTTCGAGATTGCCGATAAAGGTGAGTCAAGAGAGATGAAGAAGGAACGCTTGTCGAGAAACCCCGATGTAAGGGTGATTCAAAACAATCATACCAATATCGTCTTGCGCGAAACCGTTCCCAATGATACCTATTATAATATACAATGGGCTCCTGCCATAATGCAATTGCCCCAAGCATGGGATGCGTTTACTACGGGTGGTGTTACAGCCACTGGCGACACCATTGTGGTGGCTGTCATCGATGGAGGAGTCTATATGAATCACGAAGATTTGAATTTTTGGAAGAACACGATCGAAATCCCCAACAACGGAATTGATGATGACGACAACGGTTACATCGACGACTATCATGGCTGGAATGCCTACAACCACAACGGGACTGTCCCGAGCAGTAACCATGGTACGCATGTCTCGGGCATTATCGGGGCTGTCGGGAACAATGGACAAGGTGTGTGTGGCGTGAACTGGAACGTGAAAATCATGCCCGTTGGTGGCAGCTCGGGCAATGAATCGGTTGTCGTGGAAGCCTATTCATACGTGTTGGAAATGAGGGCGAAATACAATGAGACCAATGGCGAAGAAGGTGCCTTTGTCGTGGCTACCAATTCCTCTTTTGGTGTTGATTATGGCAATCCTGACGATTATCCCATTTGGTGCGCGATGTACGATGAAATGGGCACTGTTGGTATATTGAGTTGTGGGGCTGGCCCAAATATGAACGTGAATGTCGACCAAGTGGGTGATGTACCGTCGGCATGCCCTGGAGAATACCTGATAGGCGTCACTAACACCAATTCCTCTGATGAGAAATACCCGGGTGCTGGCTATGGCATCAATAATATCGACATTGGTGCACCTGGCACGAGCATTTACTCCACCACGACTAATGGTTACGGCAATATGACGGGAACTTCTATGGCGACGCCGCAAGTTTCTGGCACTATCGCCTTGATGTATGCCGCCATGCCTGAAGAATTGATGCAATCCTGCAAGAACGATCCTGCAAGTTTTTGCCTTTCTGTGAGACAGGCCTTGTTTGACGGCGCAGATAATCTTCCTTCGCTTGACGGGTTGGTTGCTTCAAGCCGACGGCTGAATGCTTATGGAGCAATCGAAAGCTTGTTGAACCACGAGGAAATTCCTGTGTTGAATGGCGTTGTTGCCATAGATGGTGAACTTGTTTATGGACAAACGTTGACGGCGAGAGCCGATTTGAGTTCAACACCCGACATCCCAGACTTGGGAGAATTGAGTTACCAATGGCGGAACGACACAATCGATATCGAAGGGGCAGTGTATCCGACCTATACCTTGACGGAATCGGATATTGACCAATGGATTAACGTTCAGGTGATGGCAGCAAATTGCATAGGGGTGGTCACTTCTTGCAATGTCGGTCCCGTCAGGAAAGCGGAGCAGACCATGCCCGAGGGTCCGCAGATGGAGAGCAACACCGAAACGAGCATCACTCTTGTGGCCGTGGCAGGCTGTGAGTACAACATTGACGGAGGCGCGTGGCAGGATTCTCCGAGGTTTGAAGGCTTGACACCGAGCACGTTATATACTTTCACGCAGCGCAAAAAAGAGACGAGGTCGCATTATGCCTCGCCCATTAGCCCGGAGGCGGAGTTTAGCACCGCACCAGTGGATGGCATTGATGAGAATGTGAATGGTGACATTCGGGTTTATCCCAATCCTTCAAAAGGCAGCGTAACAGTTGAAGGGACGGGCGTGTTGACCGTGACGAATCTTCACGGCCAGCATATTTGTTCAAAGGAAATCGATGGGAAAGCAATGTTGGAACTGCCGAAAGGCGTATACTTTGTGACTGTTGATGGAAAAACTATAAAGGTTTTGGTAGAGCGATAGCGCTTCTTGAAGTATCATTTTTCAAAAGTCTCTTTGGAAAGAGTCTCACAAGCCGAAATTTTTTATTTTTGCAGCGTAGCAATTCAAAGATAAAGGAACAAGTTAACGAAATAATTGTCAACTATACAAACTCACATACAAGCGAAAAGACTAACACCAAACATTTGACATACAATAGATAGCGTTTATTGCTGTCCTTGAGTTCAAAATTTCCACAAAGTCCTTTGTAGGAGGGCTAATCCATAATCAAGGAGAGTTATAAAATGCCGTGTTTACGGCGTGGAATAACTTGTAGATTATGGAGGGCGTGGAAACCCTTGAACTCAAGCAAGAATTAATTCCACGCTTTTTCTATACCCAAATCTCAAGAACATGGCCACGCAGGAAGCACCACATATCGGACACCTTATTAAAGAAGAACTCGCCCAGCAGGAGCGGACGGTGACTTGGCTTGCCCGCAAGTTGTGTTGCTCGCGCCAGAACGTCTATCATCTTTTTGAGTGCCAATGGATAAGTACAGAAATCCTTTCAAGGCTCTGTGATATAATGGATTGCAATTTCTTTAAGGTTTATTCGGACTATTGGGAGAACAAGAAAGTGTAAAATGGCATTTGATGCATTAGTAAGACTATTTGTTACATAAAAGACAAATAATCTATAACATTGTAATTCGTTGGTTTTCAAATTGTATTTCTAATTTTGTAGAATCTATATCAATTAAAACCGATGAGCCTGATGGAATATAACTGGGCGAAGTAAAAAATGAAAAAAAGACTTTGGATAGCAACTTTATCAGCATTTACGCTATTATGTGTTGTTATGTTTGTTATTGTAGCATGTAACAAAAACCCTGATGATGGTAACGAAGGTGGCGGAGGGAATTCATTGCTTCAGGCTCCCTCTGGCATAGTTGCAGAGGAATCGCATTCTATGGTTTGTGTGTATTGGGATGACGTTTCTGGGGCTTGTTTTTATAAAGTCTATCGCGCTGATAGAAGTAACGGTACCTATTTTTGGATGAGTGATGTTGATGGAAATATGTATTGGGATGATGACCCGATGCAAGACAATTACTATAAAGTCTCTGCGGTAGATGAAGAAGGCGAGGAAAGTGCAATGAGTTCCTATGCTTATTGCTTTTGTGAGAATTGTGGTGGCAATGGAGGAGGTGGAGGAGGTGGAGGCTCCACCAGTATTGAAGCACCGACAGGGGTTGAGGCTAATGTTAGTGGATTACACATTCGTGTTTCATGGGATTATGTTTACGATGCCTCGTCTTATCGCATTTACAGATCCTCTTCCAGTTATGGTTCCTATTCATTTTTGGGTTCGAGCAATTATAGTTATTACATTGATAGTGATCCTATGTCGGAAAACTACTACAAAGTGTCTTCGGTTGGTAGTGATGGTTCTGAAAGTGCAATGAGTTCTTATGCTTATTGCCAATATTCTGGCGGTGGTGGTGGCGGAGGATCGTCCGCTCCTGATGCTCCAACTGGATTGGATGCATATAATGCAGGGTCAACGGCTGTTCCGAATGTCAAAATCTCATGGAATTCTGTATCGGGTGCAACGAGTTATAAGGTCTATAGAAGCTCCTCTCCGGGCAGCGGCTATTCACAAATCGGTTCGGAGACATCCTGGAACTATCTTTATGACTCAAATCCAAGAAATGGTAACAATTATTATAAGGTTAAAGCTTTTAATAGTGCAGGAAGTAGCTCCTATAGTGATTATGTGTTGTTCTATTTTGATGCTAATGGATATGAACCGTGTCCGCCGCATACGCTTACGGGAAGTGCAACGTCTACAGGGTCTTCATCAGCAAGAATAACACTACGCTGGACTTTCTCAACTACGGGCGGTTGTGGTACGCCAACAAAAATTCATGTAAGAGTTATGGATCCAGATTCTAATTCAGGAATCGAAGTTGATAATAGCCCATTCTCTGGTTCAGCAACCTCTTGTACTTTTACGATTGGTTACTTACCAGCATGGAATATGGGATCGGGTTGGATAATGATGGGTGTCGCGGGTGAGAATGATCATGGTACTAGTAATTATAAAACCATATCCTATAACTATTTAACCAATGAATGGCGATAATTAACCTTAGCACCCATCGTAAATAATAGAATCCTTCCATTGGAATTATTCTATGGGAGGATTTTTTTTGTTTTGTATGTCAATAATTAATTTGAACTGTTTCAATCTTCCTCAAACCGCTTTAATTCCATTGTTTCCCCATCAAACACAGCATAAGTGAAATCATAAATCTATTGATACTACCAAAAACTGCACTTTACAAAGTGCAATTTTAATAATTATTTCCACTTTACAAAGTGCAAATTTTATAAAATTTTGCGCTTTTAGAGGTGCAATTATCAAAAATTTCCTATTTTTGCCCAAAATTTCACTATGGAAACCTTGTTTGAATCCTTCCGAATTGCACTTGAACTGACGCCAATGGGATATGTCAGGTCGTTTCACGACAAGATTAATTGGAACAATCGGCTTATCGGGCTGTTGGGGCAAAAAGGCGTAGGAAAATCAACTTTGTTGTTGCAGCATATCCGAAAGTTTGATAATCTTGAAGAAACACTTTATGTTCAGGCCGATGACTTCTATTTTTCTGGTCACACCGTGTTTGAACTGGCATACGATTTCTTCAAGCGTGGTGGCAAAAGGCTCTATATCGACGAAATTCACAAGTATAAGGGTTGGTCAACGGAAATCAAGATGATATACGACAAATTGCCTCTGCTTTCTGTGGTTTATTCTGGTAGTTCCCTATTGGCTTTAAGGAAAGGCGGTATGGCTGACTTGAGCCGTAGAGCCATAGAATACACTATGCCTGGTCTTTCATTCAGGGAATATCTCAACATCGTTAACAACTGGAACCTCAAAGCCGCAACCCTTGAAGACATTCTAAAAGGACATGTTGATTTCCCATACGGCGAGCATAGACCGTTGAAATACTATGAAGAATATCGTAAAAAGGGCGTGTATCCTTTCTTCAAGGAAGATGATTTTCATCTGAGATTGAAGCAGGCCATCAATGAAACCGTCGAGCATGACATCCCAAATTATGCTGAAATGCCTGTTGCTTCTGCAGGAAAACTGAAAAAACTTATGTACGTGTTGGCTAACAGCGTGCCGTTCAAGCCTAACTATTCGAAACTATCTAGAGATCTTGAAATTGGGCGTAATCAACTTCCCGACTACATTGAGTATTTAACGACATCACGATTGTTTAATGTACTGGCAGAAAAGGGTACAGGTGATGCTATCTTGCAAAAAGCGGAGAAGTTGTATTTGAATAATAGCAACATAGCCTTTGCTATTTCCGACAACAAACCTGATGAAGGCACCATCCGGGAGACATTGTTTCTTATGTGGATGCAAGAGGCATACAAAGTGACTGCTTCAAAAATCTCTGACTTTGAAATTGAAGGCGTTACGTTTGAGGTTGGTGGGAAAAACAAAAAAGGCAAACAGATAAAAGATGCCGAGATTGCTTATTTGGTGAAAGACAACATTGAATATGCTTTTGGCAATTCAATTCCAATTTGGATGTTCGGATTCGTGTATTGACGCAACGAGACGTAGAGACGTAGCGCGCTACGTCTCTGCCATATATCGTCGTAATTCCATCGTTTCCCCATCAAATACCGCATACGTGAAATCATAAATCCAATTCCCCACTATGGTAGTCAGGGCGTGGTCGCCAGTCTTGTATTGCATGGGCTTATGCTGATGGCCGAAAACGAAAAAGTCGATGCTTGAGTCAAGGGCGGCCTGCTCTTGGGCGTATTGGTAAAGACGGGTCTGCGGAACATTGTCATAATAGCCACGCTCCACTTCATTCTTGAGCTTTTTCAGGCGATGACGGTGCGACCAACGCAGAGCTAAACCTATGCCGCAGTCGGGATGTATCAGTCTGAATAGGAATTGGTTGAATTTGCACTCAAACACCTTTTTCAAGAACTTGTAGCCCTTGTCGCCAGGTCCTCTGCCGTCACCGTGGACGAGGAAGAACTTCTTTCCTTTGATGGTCTTGACGACAGGCTCGCGGTGCAGCTCAATGCCTAACTCGTCATGCAGATAGCCGAACGACCAAAGGTCGTGGTTGCCGATGAACAAATGCACAGGAATACCCGCGTCGGTGAATTCAGCCAACTTGCCTTGCAGCCTGACGAAGCCCTTGGGAATCACAGTCTTGTACTCAAACCAAAAGTCGAACAAATCGCCCATCAGGTAGAGTTCCTCGCAGTCGGGACGGATGCCGTCGAGGAAGCGCAGTAACTTGCGCTCGCGCTGTTGGCTGTCCTCAAGCGAGGGGATGCCCAAATGGAAGTCGGTGACGAAATAGACGGCCATCAGAACTGGATTTCGGAGCTGCGGTGGATAAGTTCAGTGATGAGAGTGACGAGTTTCGGTCCCACTGCACTCACGGCCTTGATGACTTCTTCGTGGGTGATGGTGATGGGATGATCCATGCCGTAGATGTTTCCCATGTCGGAGACAATGGACAGGCCGAAAACGGGCAGTTTGCCTTGTCTTGCCACGATGACCTCTGAGGTGGTGGACATGCCGATGGTATCGGCTCCGATGATGCGGAAATAACGGCACTCGGCAGGTGTTTCGTAAGTGGGCCCCGTGGTGGCACAATACACTCCATGCTGTACCCCGATGCCTTTCTCCAGAGCAATCTCGTCGGCCAACTTGATGAGACGCTTATCGTAAGGCTCGCTCATGTCGGGGAAGCGTTCGCCGAAGCGTTCGTCATGCGGACCAATCAGCGGATTAGGCATAATGTGGATTTGATCGTTGATAATCATGATGTCGCCCACCTTGAAATTTGGGTTGAGGCCACCAGAGGCGTTGGAGACGATGAGGAACTGGATGCCAAGACGCATCATCATGCGGATGGGTAGAGTGACCTCACTCATTGGATAGCCCTCGTAGAAGTGGAAACGGCCCCTCATAGCGATGACACGACGACCTGCGATGGTGCCGAACAACAGCTGTCCGCTATGCCCTTTTACCGTAGATACAGGGAAGTTGGGTATATCCGAGTAGTAAATCACGTGCTCAACCTTGATGGCACCTGCCAAACCGTCCAGTCCGGATCCAAGCACGATGCCGATCTCAGGATGGAAGTGGTGCGTTTTCTGGTTAATATAATCAACAATGGTGGTTATTTTGTCGTACATAATTCAAAATTTCTTCGTTAAACTTTTCTTCTTCGTGGAAACGCACGCTAACGGGCAAAACGTACAGCGGTGTAGTTTCAAACTCACAAAGATAGGGAGAATTTGTCAATCGCGCGGCATCTTTTTCAGTGGTGACGATGATTTTCTTCTCGCCGCCAAGGTTGGCATAGCGTTGGAGGATGGCTTTTACATCGTTCTCCGTATAGGCGTGATGGTCGGGAAAGTACAGGAAATCAAAGGTTTCGTAGTGTTTTTCCAGCGTTTCAATAAAGGATTTGTGATTGGCGATGCCGCAAAATGCCATGGCGGAATCGGTGTTTTCAGCGGAAGCCTGTTTCGCCCCCTTGTTCAAAGGCCGTAAAGGGGCATATTCCAATGAGGAGAAAAACACTTTTTGATGCTTTTGGGGCTTTAATTTTTTGATAATTTGTTGTTTTTCGTTGGCCTTCAACTCCTTCGGTGACTTGCTGACCACAATGATATCGGCGCGTTTGGCGGCGGATTTAATGTCGCGCAAAGTGCCTGCGGGAAAGAGAAAATCGTCACAATAAAGGTGCTGATATTCAGTCAATAGGATGTTCAATCCCGCCTTGATTTTCCGATGTTGGAAGGCGTCGTCAAGCAAAACGATCTCGGGTGCGTTTCCACCAGTAATGAGTTTTTTCACGCCTTCGATGCGGTCCTCGTCCACGGAGACTTGAATGTCATTGAACTTGTTGAAATACTGCAAAGGCTCGTCGCCAATGGTTTCGTAAGTACTTTGGCTGTTGGCGAGTTGGAAGCCTTTCGTTTTGCGTCCATACCCACGGCTCAAAGTTGCCACGAGGTAATTGTTCTTCAGCAATTGGATGAGGTATTCCACTGTGGGTGTCTTTCCCGTTCCGCCAAGATTGAGGTTGCCCACACAAATCACAGGCATGTCGAATCGTGTGGATTTCAAGATATGCCAATCATATAGTTTATGTCTGATTTTCAATACTATATGCTCGATAAACGCTATGGGCAGTGGTAAAATTCTCATTGTAGGGCTCAAAATTAGGCAAAATTCCTTAATTTTACGGCCAATTTCAAAAAATATTGGACACGAGACTGCGTGACACGAGACGCGAGACAGTCCCGCGTCCCGAAGTCCTGAAGTCTCGCGTCAAAAGAAAATTATGACTGTAAAAGACATCTTGAATTGCATCACTGAGGTGGCACCGCTGCATTGGCAGGAGAGTTACGACAACGCTGGCTTGCAGGTGGGCGACCTCAACGCTGAAGCACATAAAGCCCTGATTTGCTTGGATATCACTGAAGCTATTGTTGACGAAGCCGTCGCCAAAAACTGCGATGTGATTGTCAGCCACCATCCCTTGATTTTCCATGGTTTGAAGCATCTCACACCACAGACCTACATCGAACGCGCTGTGGTGAAGGCCATCAAGCACGACATCTCCATGATTTGCATGCATACCAACTTGGATAACAGCTATTTGGGCGTGAGCCGAATGCTAGCCGAGCGTTTGGGATTGAAAAACCTTCATCTTTTGCAACCTTCGGTTGACGAACCTGAGGTGTGTGGTGCGGGTATGATAGGAGAATTTGAAAGCCCGATGGAAGAAACTGATTTTCTGAGTCTTGTAGCAAAGCAAATCGGTTCGCCTTGTTTGCGCCATTCGGCTTTGACAGGCCGTAAAATCCAAAAAGTGGCGTTGTGTGGCGGCTCGGGGAGTCCGTTCATGGGCGATGCCTTGAAAAACCATGCCGATGCCTATCTCACCGCTGACATCAAATATCATGACTTTTTCGTGCCGGAGGGCAACATCCTCCTGGTCGACGGCGGACATTTTGAAACCGAACAATTCACGAAAGAATTAATATGTGAGTTAATTCGGAAAAAATTTCCTACCTTTGCAGCCGAAATCGCTGAAACTAGGACAAATGCGGTTTATTATTTTGTAAGAAATTAGAAATCAATAATATGGCTAAGAAAGAAAATAAAGAAGTCGCCGAGGTTGAAGAAAAAGCCGAGGTGAAAGAGGTCAAGAAGACTGCGAAGAAGTCCACAAAGAAAGTGACGGAAGAGCCTGTCGCAGAAGCTCCTGTGGAGGAACAGCCCAAGAAAGCTGTAAAAAAATCCACTAAGAAGGAGGAGGAACAGCCCGTTGAGGTCGTCGAAGGAGTGAAAGAGCAAGAGCAGGAAGTCGTCGCTGCCCCCGTCGTGGAAGACCCGGTGGAGGTGAGCGTGGAACAGAAGCTGGTTGCGCTCTACACCTTGCAACAGGTCGACTCCAAGATTGACGAAATCCGTGCCTATCGTGGCAACCTGCCTCTTGAGATCCAGGACATGGAAGACGAAATCGCCGGCCTTGAGACCCGTATCGCCAACTTCAAGGATGAAAGCAAGAAGCACCAGAAAGACATCTCCGACTATAAGATCAAAATCAAGGAAACCGAGGCTTTGATCAAGAAATACGAGGAACAACAAAACAATGTCCGCAACAACCGTGAATATGACTCACTGACAAAGGAAATCGAGTACCAAACCCTCGACATCCAGCTTTCGGAGAAGCGCATTAAGGAAATTACTGCCAAGGACAACGATGTGGCGACCAAGGTTGCTAACGCCCAGATGCGTCTCAATGAACTGAATGCCTCTCTGACCGAGAAGAAAGAGGAGTTGCATTCGTTGGTGGAAGGTACTGAGAAAGAGGAGGAGCAGCTGTTGATGCGCTCGGCCGATTGTGAGAAGTTTGTTGAGGACCGCCTCTTGGTTGCTTACAAACGCATCCGCAAGAATGCCCGTAACGGCCTCGCCGTTGTCGGCATTTTCGACGAAGCTTGTGGTGGCTGCTTCAACCGCATCCCCCCGCAACACCAGCTCGACATTTGCACGCACAAGAAAATTATCGTGTGCGAGTATTGCGGACGTATCCTGGTCGACAAGGGCATCATCAACCAATACAAGGATTGATGCAGGAGTGAAATGGAAAACAAAAGGCTACCTTCGGGTAGCCTTTTTGCGTTTAGAAACGTCCCTTTAAGGTAATCAAAAGGATGTTCCTGAATTGGCTGTGCGTGATGGATTCGATGTCGTCTACATTATAAAGCGTGACGAAGGTCTTGCCATGGCTCAGCTCGTAGGCGAAATCCAAAGAGGTGGCGGCAGACAAGGGCACGCTGACACCGCAAGAGGCTTTCTTGACGCTGCCGCCAGGCTGGCCAAGGCCAAAGGGACTGCCGTAATAGGCAGCTCCGAACCTAAGATAGGTGTTGCCCACACGCCACTCGCTGCCCAAGCGTAAGTTGAGGGTGCGCCCCAAGGTGCTTTTGATGCTTTCGTTGGTCGGGCCATAGTCGAAATCATCACTGGGGACGGCCTTGAAACGGGCTGCGCCATAGTTGGTGTATTCCGCATCAATGCTGACCATACCTTGCTGCCCAATGACAAAAGCGAGACTGCCGACCCACTTCAGCGGAGTGAAGAAATTGTACTCGTAATGCGATTCAGGGCTGATGTATTTGTGCATGACCAAGTCGATCTCCGATTCGGTCGTGGTTTGCCATGTTTCGGAGAAGTTGAAGATGGTGGGGGAGTGGAAGGCACCGCCGATGCGAAGCCATGGTGTGGCATGGAAGATGAAACCGGCTTTGACGTTGCCTCCCCATCCTATGGAGCGGAGGTCCTCGTCAAAGCTCCATTGGTTGAAGCCAGTGGCGGTGCTTTCAACGCTGCTTTCTTTCAGTGTCTTGTTACCCACGCGCTTGACGTGCGCCAAATCGGCGCTGATACCGATGAACAAGCGGTCGTAGAAGTTGAAGCTGCCGGCAAAGGTCCAGGCTTCGGAACGCCCTATGTAATCACATTCCTGGCCTTGCCTGATGTTGCCGGGAGGCACGGGGCTGTCGTAATATGACTGCCCGCTCGCGTCTTGGTAAATGTCGATGAGATAGGTGCTCCACGCGGGATAGATGGTGTAGGGAAAAGCATCTTTCAATTCACTTACAGCGTAGCCGTCAATTTGTGCCAAATAGTCGTCAATCTTCGAGCTGTTGGGGTTGATGCCCATGGTGTTGGTGTGTACGTTGAAGTCATTGGTTCGTGTGAAGCCGACGCCGAATTGCGCAAAGCGCAGCGCGCGGAAGTTGCTCTTTTCCTTGGCATGGACATAGCCGATGTTGGGAATCGAGAAGCGCACCTTGTTGCCCGTGTTTTGCATCCCGTAATAGGTGGACTTGTTGTAGTTGTCGAGCAGGTTGATTGAAGCGGTGATTTCGCTACTACGGTAGATGCCCATACTTGCCGGGTTGATGCAGACGGCGGTCATGTCGCCACCTACGGCACCCATGGCGTTGCCCATACCTAAGGCTTTGGCCGTGCCTTGGTAATAGGTCTGTGAGAACAGGCAGGCATCATCGACGGTTTGGGCGGAAGCCGTGGCTGCCATAAGAATGGTGATGGATATGATGTGAAGTCTCTTCATGGTTGGATAAAAACAAAGACTACCTTGCGTTTGGAGCTGCAAAGGTAGTCTTTTATCGTTAAACAATTGTCATGGGTCGACGATTATCTTCTTCCACCGCCACCCGAACGGCCGCTGCTGGAACTGTGGCTGCTGCCTGAACTGGAGCTGCGGCTGCCACCACCGTAGCATGAGC
>CALEMB010000122.1 GCA_937902805.1 uncultured Bacteroidales bacterium | reverse complement strand
ACCTTTATATATATAGCCATCGCCCTGCGCTTTGGGTGCATTAATCAGGAACTGACGGCGAAATTCTTCCAGCCATTCTGGTGGCTCGTTTGGCGGTGGCAGAAGTGGCGGCGGCGGACATTCGGGGAGGTGGTAGGTAGGTGCAGTTCGCTTTTGTTCGATGAATGCGCCAAAACGAAGAATGAATTTTTTCAACTTGTTTTTGCTTTTGAATGGATTTGTTTTATAATTTTGTCATCAAAAGAACAACAAATGACTCTTCAAGAAATAGAAAACCAATGTCGCGAAAAGTCTGATGAGCTGATAGACAAATATTTCGGCCATCTTGTTGAGGAAGCTGCCATCGAGCAGCCTGAGACCATTGGCGATTACAGTTTTGATTTGCCCAAGCAAATTGAGGCGGAATACTATGCGTATTTGAAAGATCTATGGGAGGAAATCGTTCCACAGGGTTCCCCATCGTTTGAAGAAATCATCGACAAGAAGCATCTAAGCGACATGATGACTGATGATGACCGAGAAATCATCCAACCAGCATACGATGCCGCCATGCACCGTAACCTGTGGGAGCGCATTACCAAGACAAACCACAAAGATGTAACCTATTACAAAGGCTTGCTGAAGCGGTATACAGAAGAGCTGTTATTGGCTTTGAGATGTGATTTTATTGAGGATGTGAGAAAATTGAATGGGAGGTATGAGTAAAAGTAAGAAATATAGAAAGTATAATGCTGTTATTATGAGGTTGGTGATAATGGTTGCTGCCTCGTTGATATTAGGTTGGTTGTCTATTTTGTTGTTTAAGGGACCGCTTAACCTTATCCAAGATGCGGATCTTGATTTTTGTATTCGCAGATATTATAATCGTTTTGCTCATTATGATGATAAAAACGTAAATGTTGATAGAGTGCCTAAAGTTTGTGATCCTAATGTCGCCAATATTGTTATTGTTGAAGCTGGGAACAAAGATAATAGTCAGATGGCAGTTATTATTAGTAGGTTGATGAAAAAAGACCCTGCTGTGATTGGACTTGATATTTCATATAGAAGAGATGATAAACCTATTGACAGCATTGATCGAATGTTAATAGATACAATCAGGAAATATAAAGATAGAATTGTACTTGCGGTTCATGATGATAATGGGGTATCTCTTAGATCCTTTAATAAAGAACTACAAAGTGATGGTATCAAGGAGGGGTCTGTGCTGATGGATAGTAGTTATTCACGGTATAACGAAGAAGTAGTATACCAAAGTGGTACAATAAAAAAGTTCTCATACCAAGTTGTTGAGGAATATAGGCGGTGTCATAGTCTTGTATGGGAAGAATCATTTCAAAATGCAGTTACTGACCTTCGACCCTTTTGTATTGATGATACTTTACATAGAATGAAATATATTGAATGTGTCGAAAAAGAAAAAATAGAAGGTAAGATAGTCTTAATTACTAGTACGGATGTGTATTATGATAGAGTTACAATGCCTTTTTCTGTTGTCAATCCAATTCAAAAATGCAAAGGAACAACAGTGGGGGGTGGATGGGTTTTGGCATGTGAAATTAGGTCTTTGATGGCGCATTTAAGAAATCAGGAAACAAATGATTCATACAGACAACACAATGTCTTAGTTCGCATGTCTCAGTTTAGCAATTTTTTACTATGTTTAATTGTATTGTGCATTCATTCAATATCGGTGTTGCTTATTAGTAGAATAATACCCTTTTTTAGTAAAAAGATAAAGAGGTCAAGTGTAAAAATACTAGTCAAAATAATTGCAGTGGTCTTTGAATGGATACTCATCCTGCTTCTCCAGTGGTTTGTAATTTGGTGTTTTTTGTTGATAGTGGACAAATTCCAACTAATACCAAATGTAGTTGTATTGATGAGTTCAATACTACTAAACCCGATTTCATTGAAAATCGCTTTACTGGCGTTTCCTGTCGAGTATCCTGATGCAAGTTGATACAAAGTAACTAATACGGAATAGATATGAATAAACGTTTATTTATCATTACATTGATTTCAACAATCATTTTTCAGCCCCTTCTTTTTTCACAAACGAAGGAAAAAATAGTGATAAATTGTGTATCTTCGGATCGAGAAGTGCTGATTAATGGTATGTCTCTTGACTTGATATGCAATGGCAGTTTTTCCTTTAGTGAAAAAGATACCATTTGGATTAAAAATGGAAATGAGTTGTGCTTTAGCCGAGGTTGCTCATATAATTACAAGCCCCAAGGCGAGGACTACCAAGGGACTTTTGAGGCCGTTATCTCAATAATTAATAAACAGAATTTTACGATTACTTCCCAAAATGCAGATATCCATCTAGGTACGAAGTCAAGGACAATGTTATGGTCTGAGTTGTTCGGCGATAAGGTTATGGACACTTTGTCTGCAATAGATTTCGTGGATGATACAACTATCCAGGTTGAGAACAATTCTGATGCGGTTAAATATTTCATTGTGGTATATCAGACTGACACTTCATTTGTTTACAAAGAGCGTTCATATACTATTCTTAAAGGAAGTAAAAGAACGATAACTTCAAAACTATATGGTAGACCAATGAATGACGGGTTAATTGTTTGGCTATTCGAGATAAAGAATCCAAATAATTTGAATATAGAAAACGCTAATAGTTATATTTTTAAGCGTTTTGATGCAAGTCAAACAAAACCTTATTAGAGGATGAATTACGGTAAGCAGTTTTTGTTGATTTCGATATTAATGTGGATTGCTTTTTCTGCATCTGCACAAACTATTGAGATTTTGGATATTTATTCTGATTATAAGAATAATGAGGTTCGCGTAGAAATTTCCACACAAGATGTGTCGGATACAATAATAGCGCAACTAAGAGGAACAAAAAACTTGAAATGGATAAACCCATATATTGTTGACCGTGATGGGTGTGTTTTCAATTTTAAAGTAAATAAACTATGTGGATTAGGAGAAAATGAGTTAAAACTGCGTATTAAATCCGGAAAGATTAGAAAGAATTTGAATTTTATATATACCCCTCCCAACAGATTGTTTGTTTTATCTGTTGGTACAGGTGATAATCAATGTATGTTAAGTACTGACTATGAGAATCTGAAGTATTCTACATCAGGTGCGAAAGATGTTTATGATAAAGTGGTTGATGTTGGTAAAGCGTATGAAATTCAGGAAAACATATTGATAAATGATGATAGTGCAACGTCCTCTGTTTTGGCTGAAACTATTGGAAGAATCATTCGAGAAGTAAAGGAGGATGATTTGGTTGTAATGTATTTTTCTGGTCATGGTGATACTCAACCAACCGATAACAAGTTTAAGTTTCAGGTTAAGCAACAATCAGGCGAGTCTGCGTTTTGTGATGGTGATTGGGTGAGTAATGATTTGTGGATTGGTATCCGAGAAATTGCGAATAAAGGAGCTTATGTATGGCTGTTTATGAATGCTTGTTATGCACATTGTTTGGAAAATGATTTTCCAAACAATAATACGACTACGGGATTGGATGGAGGTGTTATTATTATACCAGGAGATAGAGAAAAAGACTCTAAAGCAATAGAAAAACCAGGCCGTGGCTCTTTGTTTTCTATGGTATTGTGCAAAGCCTTGGCAGATAAAAAAATGATAAGGGATGGTAAACAAACGCTGGGCGAGATAACGCATTATATGGATACCAGTTACAATCGTCTATTTGGAGGAGACTTGTTCCCTATAATTACACATGGTAACATTTCAAGGAACGAACAATACTTGTATTATGATAATAAACCAATTAAAAAACCAATAACCCACTTGGATTTCGCCATTGGCTGGAACCTTTCGAGACAATGGAACCCTCAAATCGGTTTCTCATGGCCGAATTGGTCTGTGTTTGCTGATTGTTCTGTCAATTGTCATTGGACGGATAGCATTACTCATAAAATGGGGAAAAAAGAGTTTGTTGACAAACTGCCATCAGAAAAAATTCTTGCAATAGGTTTTGGGGCAAGATTCTACCCTCCTTTCCTTAATTCTGTTCTTTCAATAAAAGGCCGCTTCAATGGTGATTTGGGACTAGGTTTATCCGTCCAATTTGGAGGTATTTACGGCGAAAAGACAATTTCAGAAATAGAAACAATAAAACATTGGAAGAATTATTTTAGCCTTACTCCAACTGCATCATTACGGTTTTATTCTTCGAAAAATAGAAAGATTAAATTGTATTTTAATGTAGGCTATTCGTTTTGTTTTCCGTATAATATAAACAAAGAAATGAGGCAAAAACCTTTTGTGACCAATGTCGGGGTGTCTATTCCTGTTTGTAGTAAAAATCAAAAGAAATAGGAGGGTGAAAATGAAAAGGAGTTTGTTCATATTGGTACTTTATACAATATTGTCTAATTGTTTCAATGAGTTATTGGGCCAGTCAATTTTTGAGGATTACGGTACGTCTATAACAACTCTAGATGCTGCGCCATACACTAGCATCAGCCTTGATGCAATGGACTATAATCCAGCTGGCATTGTGTTTTTGAGAAAGGGTTTGGGGTTGTCGTTAAATAGCCTTTGGCCTCGTTGGCATTCGATAGAAAATGAGAATACTTTTAAAGTGGATGAGTATGAGGTAAATAGGATATGTCTGGATCGTAGCAGGTGGGGCGTCCCCAATCCATCGGTCAGGATTTCTTATCGATATGGTGACAATGCTTGGTCGTTTTCATATGCACACGGCGAGGGTCGCTTTGAGGGGAATGGAAACACCTACTTTGATGATATTACCCAGGGAGTATTGACATCGGATATCAGAAGGCAATTATTGTTGTTCGGTATTGAGTTTGCTGTGATTAATATTGAGGTTAATCAGTTGGCAACTCAAATTAATCAACAATTTGGATTAGATGTAAAATCTCCATATCCATTAGGAACGGCGTTCCCAATGACTATATTGTCATCGCGCACACAATTTGGATGTCGATCGGATAGGTTCAGCACAGGATATTCACATCGTTTTAATGTTGGAACAGAAGATAGGTGGGAATATCTCTCATTATATTTAGGTTTGAAGTATCAGAGGATGTCTCTGGGTCACAATGTTGAGGTTCGAAATTATTGCGTTAACCATGAAACCCAAACAGTTTTTACCATGCAAGAACTCTGCGATAGTTTTGCTGGTTTTTATTATGATCTGGCTGACAAAATACCCGAGATGTCTGATTATTATGGCGATTTGGCTAAGATGTATGAGAATAAGGGCCGTTATTGCGACACGATGTATTTGAGATATTCGCATAATAATGACTCAGTTAAGGGGGGCGAGGCATCCGTTGTATTGGGCTTTAATTGGGCGAGCCCCTATTGGAATTTAGCTGCAAAAGCCGAAATAGGACATCTGCCGCTCAAATTGAGCCTGGGCTATTCATGTTATATTGGACAAGTTCAGTTAAGTACGGGTATCGATTTTGGTTATGCAAACGAGTCCAAAGGACTGTATTCTGAATTATTTAAACAGGAATTAAATGGCAAAACCGGTGATCATGCTTATTGTAATGTCGGCATCGGACTGGCTTATAACATGCCTAGATTCAATTTGATTGTAAAAAGTGGTATGGTTTATGGAATCAATAATGATGTCTGTTATAGCAATGGTTATGGGGTTTTTCTTGTAAAGAAAGACTTATTGATGCCATCATGTGGATTTCAATGGTCCTTGTCAAGTTTGCTAACGATTAATGGTGGATTTAGGGTGTTGGTTCCTGTAGGCACAAATGAATTCAATATGAATGGAGTTTATTATAGTGGCGCTGTATGTAGGATAAAGCCGGAATGCCAAATTTCCATAGGCTTTGTTGCGCATCTGGAATGAAGAAAAATTTAAAATAATATTAGAAGAAATGATGAAAAGACAAATTAAAATTATGACCTTTTTACTGCTGCCATTGGCGCTCAATGCACAGAACTCTATTTTTAATGATGGAGAGGCAACTACTGGAGCAGTTAGGAATCTGGCTCACAATGCGTCTACAGGAACGGAGGCGGTAATATTCAATCCAGCTGGCCTATCTCATGCTCGAGGGAAAATTGCTGTTTCAGTAAATGGTATGGTAAATTATCAAAACACATTGTGCTCTCCTTATTCATTGGACGAAAACGGGGAGAAGATTTATGGATGGGACCAAGAGGCAGCACAGAGAAGTATTTCCCCATCCGTACAGGGTTATGTCAAAATAAAGAAAGGAACGATTTCTTTCTCCTATGCTAACGAAGGCGGGGTGAAATGGAGTGACCCAAATGGTGATCTCTTTACTAGTTATGTACTTGAAAACAATTCTCAATTGGAATATCTATCATCTGGGATTTATGAATCGATACTGAACCATGGCTTTTTGGTCAATGAAGATGATTATATACATTGGAGTACCTCAAACTATGTGAATCAATCTTACAACAGGTGTGTGAGAGCTGGTGGTACTTATGATATAGGGAAAGGCTTTTCTGCTTACTTGGGTATTAGATATAACCACATAAAATCTTCTGCCTCAAGCGAAAATGATTTGTTTGTGTTTGTTCCCTCGAAAAAACAGAAGATGGGCTATGTGGACTATTTATTCGAGATAGTAAAAGCTGAAAACTTAGGACATCTTACTGAAGAAATGCAACAATCTATTCATAAGGTTGATTCTATTTTACACACAAACCAACTGGTTTCTTATGAGTATCCTTCTGTGGAACTACACACTTTTTCTCCTGTAATCGGCGTGGCATATAATTATAAGACTTTAAATGTGGGAATGAAATATGAGATGTCCCCGTCAGTCTATATGGAAACGGATGGTCTTTTCCTTCCACAGGAGTTTTCAGTAGGCGTGTCCAATCTGTTTTGGAATAGATTATTGGTTTCTGCCAGCGCGGACATAAAATGTAGCCTGAAAGGGAACGATGTCTTAAGGTTTGGGGCGGAGAATAAACCATTTGTATATCAATTTGGTTTAGGCCTTGATTTTGATGTGACGGACCATTTCAAGATTAGTGCATCTGCTGCTGGAGGCAATGCGATTGTTTCCACTAAACTCATGGGGATTTCAAATGAATATATCTGCTCTTCGCATTGGAATTATAAAGTATCTTGCGGGGCGCAATGCAAAATTGGTAATAGTTTTTTAATTGATTTTGGCGTGATGATGAATTTGAGAAAAGTTGCCGATAATGAGATGGTTACAATTAATGGTGACATTCTTAGAAATTGTGAGTTCCGCTATGGTTATAGGTTTGTTTCAGGCCTTGGTTTGACTTATGTGTTCAATTGAGGATGAATGGTGATTGTGAGGCTAGCCTCTCAATCTATTTTTATGAATAAAACTAACCAAGCATTAGAAAACATGAAAAACACTCTTATTATAGTAGCATTATTATTGGCTGTAGTATGTTCATGTAATAAAAGCCCAAACTATATTTATTATCAATCAAACAAGGCAACCTTTTATGTAAAGGATTTAAGGACTAATGATTCGATGTGGAATGTGAACAATCAAGCTTTGTCTATGTTAGATACATTAGAAGTCAATAGAAACGACAATCTTCTTTTGGTTTATCAGGCTCCAGAAAATTACGTTGATAGCAAGTTCACAATCATGTTTAAAGCATTTGGAGAAGAATATTCTATAAAAAGTGTAGCTGGTAATCAACCGTATCAGCTTATAGTCGTTGTCAATTCAATCCTGGCAGATAGTAGTTATCTGATCCAATGTGATGCTTTCTCGGAGGAATGGATGGAGGGTAGTTATGATAAAGGTTATGTGATGGTTCATGTCTCGGAATAAAGTTTTTATTGTTCTATAATTTTATGAAAAAAGTATTATTCATTTCAATGTTTATTGTTTGGGCTGTCTTAGCTCAGGGCGAAAATGTGCCCATGCAGACTGCTCAAACAGTAGCCCAGTCTTTCTTCAACTCCAAGATGGGAAACAACCCTCAAATCCATCTGATTGACTTTGCTGAAAAAGCTGACTTTCCTAATTTCTATGTCTTTGGTAACGAGCATTGCTTTGTCATCATTGCTGCAGATGATTGTGTGCAACCCATTTTAGGATACTCTACAGAGTATGGCATCAATACTGAAGCTATGCCTGAAGCCGTATACGATTGGCTTAGTGCTTATAACAGAGGTATTTCGGCCGTTATGGAGAATCAGAACCAAGCTTTGCCCGAAATTCGATTGCAATGGGAAGACTTATTGAGCGGAAGGGGATGTGTACCGAAATCACGGAGCTATGTGGAACCATTGGTTAGGTCTAGGTGGCAATATGCAACTCCATTCAACAACTTTTGTCCTATTGATACTGCAGGTCCAGGTGGGCATGCCACGGCTGGCTGCGGTGCGGTTGCCATGTCACAATTGATGAACTATTGGGAACATCCTGTTAAGGGGGAAGAGGCCTATTCATATTCCATTGCCAATCACCCAGAATATGGTGTCTTGTCTGCAAATTTTGGAGAAACTGTTTATGACTGGGATAATATGAGGAATGTTTATCAAAAGACATATTCGGATGCCGAAGCATTGGCAGTTGCCACTTTGGTTTATCATTGTGGTGTGTCGGTTCATATGAATTATGGGCCTAGTGCAAGCGGAACGAACACATCACGGATTGATGATGCGTTAGTTGGTTACTTTGACTACAATAGCAGTATGGTTTTATTGGAAAAATCGTACTATTCTGAAAATCAATGGATTGCAATGTTAAAGAATGACCTTGATAGTGAAAGGCCAGTCATTTATCGTGGACAAAGCGAAGGCAGCAGCGGTGGCCATATTTTTATTTGTGATGGATATGATGAAAACGATTATTTTCATTTTAATTGGGGATATATGGGAAGATGGGATGGTTATTATGCTTTAGGAGCATTATTCGGTGGTGTTGATTATAGTTATGGGAATATGGCTATATTTGGAATCACCCCCAATGCGACTTCCATCAATCCTCCTGCCAATGTGAGCACATCTGTTTCGAAAAGGTCTGTACTTGTTAGCTGGAATCCTGTAAGTAGCGCTTCCTATTACAAAATTTATCGCGACAGCGACTTGATTGCGAGCCACGTCTCCAGCACAAACTTCACCGACGCAAATGCGCCATATGGGACACATAAATACTATGTGAAGAGTGTGAAGCCTGATGGCACCATGTCATTAAAATCTAATACTTCTATCATTGAGATTCATTTCTCTGGTCCTCTGCCTACGAACCTTCAAGCTACATCAAACAACCACGAGGTTAGTTTATTATGGAATACTCCACAAACAGAAAGTACTATCCTTCAATACGGAACCGAAAATCCTGTTTCTGGAGTAGGCGGTGTTGGCAATGGCTTTTATTGGGCTCAACGCTTTTCAACCACCACGTTAAGTGATTACGCTGGAATGGCTGTTCAGAAGGTGTCATTCTATTTCAAAAAGGCTGGGACCTATATTGTTTCTCTTTACAAAGGTGACGAAGCAAATCCAATGGAATTGGTGGGTCAACAACAATATCAGGCGTCATCGATAAACAATTGGCAAGACATTGTTTTTCCGAATCCGGTACCCATTGATTTTACCAAGGATTTATGGATAGTGTTTTATGCCGACAATAGCATTTCTCATCCCGCTACTTTTTGTTACTATTCAGGAAATGATGTCGTTAATGCATCACTGTATTCATCTTTTGAACAAGCCACGATTTGGAAGCAATATATTTACACTGACACAACTAACTTGAGCCACACTACTTCATGGCTGATAAAGACCTATATCACTGACGGCACCTATACCTACAACCTCTACCGTAACGGAGATGCCGTAGTCGCCAACTTGAGCAACAATACCTATACCGACAGCAACCTGTCAGATGGCTTCTATGATTATTATGTCACCACAAACTATTTCGGAGGCGAGTCGGATCCGTCAAACACCGTCAATGTCATGGTGGGTAATCCAACCTATACCATCAATGTCTCGGCCGACCCGACCAACGGCGGCACGGTGACATGTGGTGGGACATATAACTACAACCAGAGCTGTACGGTGACGGCCACTCCCAATACGGGCTACACCTTCGTCAACTGGACGGAGAACGGTGACCCAGTGTCGACCAATGCTAACTACACGTTTACTGTAACAGGCAACCGTAGCCTTGTGGCACACTTCCAGCTGCAGAGTTTTACCGTCACAGTTACGGCCGACCCGACCAACGGCGGCACGGTGACAGGCGGCGGGACATACAACTACAATGAGAGCTGCACGGTGACGGCCACTCCCAACGCGGGCTACACCTTCATCAATTGGACGGAGAACGGCAACCCGGTGTCGACTAATACTAACTACACGTTTACTGTGACAGGCAACCGTAACCTTGTGGCGCACTTCCAGCTGCAGAGCTTCACCGTCACAGCCACGGCAGATCCAACTAACGGTGGCACGGTGACAGGCGGCGGGACATACAACTACAATGAGAGCTGCACGGTGACGGCGACACCCCATACAGGCTACGCCTTCATCAATTGGACGGAGAACGGCAACCCGGTGTCGACCAACGCTAACTACACGTTCACTGTAACGGGCAACCGCAACCTTGTGGCGCACTTCCAGCTACAGAGCTTCACCGTCACAGCCACGGCAGATCCATCTAACGGTGGCACGGTGACAGGCGGCGGGACATATAACTACAACGAGAGCTGCACGGTGACGGCGACACTCCACACAGGCTACACCTTCATCAATTGGACGGAGAATGGCAACCCAGTGTCGATCAATGTTAACTACACGTTCACTGTAACGGGCAACCGCAACCTTGTGGCGCACTTCCAGCTACAGAGCTTCACCGTCACAGCCACGGCCGACCCGATCAACGGTGGCACGGTGATAGGCGGCGGGACATACAACTACAATGAGAGCTGCACGGTGACGGCGACACCCAACGCAGGCTACATCTTCGTGAACTGGACGGAGAACGGCAACCCCGTCTCGACTTATCCCAGCTACACGTTTACTGTGACAGGCAATCGCAACCTTGTGGCGCACTTCACCACGCAGAGCTATGTAATCACCGCGATGTCCGATCCGGTTGAGGGTGGAACGGTAACAGGAACTGGAGGCTACAACTACGGCGAGAGCTGCACGCTGAGTGCAACCGCCAACACAGGATACGAATTCCAAAGGTGGACGAAAAACGGGACAGTGGTTTCCCAAGATCCCAGCTACACCTTCATTGTCACCGAGTCAGCGGCATACATTGCCCATTTCACGGCACAGACTTATACTGTGACGGTTTCGTCCAACCCGTCCGATGGCGGTGCCGTCAGCGGTGGAGGGACATACGCCTATGGCCAGACATGCACCGTACATGCTTCGGCCAACTCATGCTACACCCTCGACAAGTGGACGGAGAACGGCAATATGGTTTGCGGTTCGTCAGCCTACAGCTTTGTCGTGACAGACAACCGCAGCCTTGTGGCCGACTTCACGATGTTGAACTATACGATCTTCGTCAACATAGAGCCCGCTGAAGGCGGCTACGTCATAGGTGCAGGCTCACATCCATGCGGGGAGGCCGTCACATTGGAGGCCGTTGCCAACGAGAACTACAGCTTTGTAGGATGGTATGAAAACGGTCAAGCCATCTCATTCCATCCTTCGATGAATGTCATTGTCAACGGCGACCGTCACCTTATGGCTCTCTTCGACTTCTTCGACGGAGTAGGCGAAGATAACGGAGCCGTCAACATCTATCCCAACCCATCCAAGGACGTGCTTCATGTTACAGGTAAAGGAATCAAGTCCGTAAAGGTCTTCACCGTGCAGGGACAGTTGGTGGAAAGCATGGATTGCCTCCAGCGGGACCGTGTGTTGCTGGACATGGGCAAGTATGAGGCTGGAGTCTATGTCATGGAAGTTGTCACCGAAAGCGGAAAGACCAGAAAACAATTCGTCAAGCAATAACTTAAACCATTTAAAATGAAAAAAAGGCATTTCGTCCTATTTTCGAAGCCATAGAAGACAAGAGTGATGAGAGCCTTATGGCATTTTATATGAACACCCTAGCGGAGTGTTTCCCGTTTATTTACTTTTGCAGTCCAATAAAATCAAAGATTATGATTAGAGGCCATAGATTATTTATTTGCGACGATTGCAAAAAGGTTTTTTGGGGACTTGATGTTGAGTACAACTGTATGGTTTTTCTGTTCCTGTTCCTTGCCCGAGGTGTGGAAAATCACACACTTTACCTCTTTTGGAATTATCGGATAGGTCTATCTATAAATCGATATGGAAGGATCTTGAGGAAAGTGATGATGATAAAAACGAAGAATGAATGTTTGTTTTGCCGTCTAAAACAATATAAAGATTATGAGGTCTATAGTGGATTCAATTGAGATTGGGGATGCTTGTCTTTGTCTAGGGGACTACTATAGGGCGTTGGAGCACTATTTCCCGGTGTTGAGAGTCTATGAAAAAACCTATACACCCAATCACTTAGACACCGCTTCGCTGTATTACAGCATAGGCACAGCCTATGACAAATTGCATAGAGGAGGGAATGCACTTGGCTATTACCATAAGGCGCTTGCCATAAGGGAGAAGGTTTTGGGACAGAATCATCCCGACACGGCTGTGATTTACAAAAACATTGCCCATATTTACAGCCGATCGGGATATGGATATAGGTATTGGAGATGTGACGATAATTTGTCTTACTTGTTTAGTGAGATGCAATTTCTGTTCAACTTTGACGACATTTGTTTTGACCACTACACAATTGCTATGGACTATTATCAGAAGGCATTGGGGTATTATGAGTCTTCAGTGCCGGCAGACGAAGCTTTCGTGCAAGAAATCCGAGAAGCGATCAAAGCCATGATAGCAAAGAAAGAAGAGGAAAACAACTTTACCTTGGATAATTACTATAAAGTGCTGGAGATAAGGGAGCGGCTTTATGGCACTGACAGCATCCGTGTGGCTGAAATACTATATTGTATTGGTTTGGTGTATTCGAATATGGATGATTCGTTAAAGGCTTTGGAATATTTTCAGAGGTCGTTGGAGATATACAGGAAGGCGTATGGAGAGGAACATTATTGTGTGAGGCGTGTTTGGGAGAGAATAGGCTTTATACTATGAATTAATGTTGTCGAAAAACCATCCTAAGTTGTAAGGAATGGCGGAAAAATCCATATCTTTGCACCCGAGTAGCCAAGCCCTTCCCAAGCCGTAGACAAGGCACAGAGAACTATCAAAGAGCAGGCAGAGTCGCCATTTCTCCGTCAGTTGTTCGTTAGTTCTTCGATAGTTGTTCGATTTTTTATCGAAGAAATGACGGAGAAGTAAAGGGGAAATATCGAACAAATTTCGAGTCTGCCCCTTGTCTGATACGGTGCAAGTGCTTTTCAAGAGCTCTTCAAACATTTGGCAAGGGCTTGGCTGTGGCGAAACAGATACGATACAAAAACGAAACAAAAATAGTCAAACTAAACAAAGAATGAAATCATGAAGATAGAACAACCACCAATGGGAGTCGAGATTATCGGTAGGATTCCCTCACTCGGCATTACCAAATACATCCGGAATGGGGTTGTCGTTACACGAGTTTCCACCTCTGACGGCCACAGCAACACCCCCAAACAATTCATCCAACGGCAGCGGATGCGCCACAGCCTCGCCCTTTGGAAAGAACTGTCGAGATGGTCGCCCATGTTCACTGAAGGCAAGACAGCTTACCACCGTTTCCTATCATTGGCCAACCAGTTGCCCGTAGTCTTCCTGCCGAAAAACAAAGCGGAGGTCGAGGGCTCGTTGCTCTTGCCCGGCATCCCCGTGAGTGAGGGCAAGCTATTGCCAGTTCAATTACGATTAGATGAGGTAGACGGAACTCCTGCACTCATCACCGACCGCAAGGCCGACGATGTTCGTCCCTTTGAAGTCTTTATGCTCTACACCGCCGAGCAACAATTTCGCCGTGAGGATTGTCCGATGGTGGTTTTTAAAATGCGTGAGGTGAAGCGGGACGAGTTCGCCATAGTGGACGGATGCTTGGCGTTAGTGGACAACGACTTCGCCAACGAAATGAAAGGCTGGGCCTTGGTGCGCGTGATGGGCAGGAATTGTTCGACGCAGTCCATAGTCACACGTTGCACCTACTATCAACAGTACACCACCGAAGAAGCGCTGGAAGTGGCTGCTAAGAGTTATGGCGGGTTGAAGTAAAGACAGACAATGTGATGCTTGTTGCGCTATTATTGTCATACTTTGAAAAACAAACAAAGTAGTCCGAAACCATGAAGACAGGTGGATGACAGCAAGAAGGTAACAAGGTTTTTACTATTTTTTCCGCAATAGTCTTAGCAAAACACAACACCATGACCATCATTCACGCCAACGACCCTACCCCCTGGTTCCTCTCGCAATTGTACGAGGCGAGAGAGGACGTAACCGGTCGCATCACCGAGGCAAGCACTAACGCACAGGTGCTTCGTGCTATAAGGTAGGATGGCGTCATCATGATGCTGGGCCACGGCAATGAGTACTGGCTGTTCTCGAAGCCGCACAAGAATGGCAAATATGATTGTTTCCTCATCACCGACCGTCATGTCGAGTTCCTTTGGGGCAAAACTTGTATCGACATCTGGTGTCATGCAAATAAATTTGCGAAGCGTTATGGGCTGACAGGCCTCTTCATGGGCATGATTATCTCAGAGCAGCAGGAGGCAGTTGATTTGAATATTCCTGCTATTAAGGAGGAAATCGACAGAGAGAATGTGAAGTTTGCATCGCGCTTTAGGGAGTGCATAGACAACTGCAATCTCAAAAACATCCCCGCTCAGATGCAAGCCCTTGACGATGTGAAGACAGAACTGACAAGGTTTAATTATGGGAATGTGAATTATTTTGGATAACACATTCTCTTCTTTTTAGCTTCGTTCTTTTGCACAATGCATTTTTTCTTAAATTTGAAGTAAATATAGAAACGACTATTGTCATGACGAAAGAGGAATAAGTGTTAGAGCATAAATGTATCGTAAACAAGGAGGATTTCCTTATTGTTGAAAAATACAGGTCCATAATTGTGGGGGTCACACTGCTATGTTGGATTAGTTGCGAAAAGCGAAGAATATGGATGTTGTTGTAAGTTAGGCTCTTGAAGGCATTATCAACGCTTTGATGACTTTGCGTATCGGCTATATCACCCGCACGTATTTGCAACAGGGGAGTCAAGCCTTGACGGCCATCAGCAACAAGCGAGCCGTGAAGTTCTATGCCATGAAAGAGGCTCTGCTAACCGTAGTTTCGATAATTGTGGCCGGTAGTGCAGTAGTGAGTAAAAAGACGGCCAAATTCATTATCAAACTCATACAAAGGGATTGTTCTC
The DNA here is from genome assembly GCA_937902805.1 of uncultured Bacteroidales bacterium. Taxonomy (GTDB): domain Bacteria; phylum Bacteroidota; class Bacteroidia; order Bacteroidales; family F082; genus Limimorpha. The sequence continues at coordinate 24,686 of CALEMB010000122.1, read as the reverse complement.
AGCAAGTCCAAGCGGAAAAGTTGTGATTAAATGATGCCACTGGGGCAAGAGACTATACAAACCGAGCAAAATCGTATAAGGTCAATGGTGATGAATACATGGCAGCTGCAAAATGGTGTACCAAATGATAACTTAATATTAACGTGAGCTTGATATAAAATAATTGGTTGAAAAAGAATAACATAGTGAAATATTTCGTGTATTTGTAATGCAAAATAAAACGAACGAGACACGCTATGTTATCAGATAGCAAAATTATAAAAATTTATTGCATGGCAGACGATTTCTGCAAGTTTTTCAACGACACGGTGAAAAAACACACTCTCCAACTGACCGACGGGAAGCGTCACCGCGACAAGCCCAACCGCATGTCGGATGCCGAGGTGATGACCATACTCATCGCCTTCCACATGGGAGGACACCATTGCCTGAAGCACTTTTATCTTGGCTATGTGTGCAAGCACTGGGGTCACCTCTTTCCCAAGACCGTGTCGTACAACAGGTTTGTGGAACTGGAGCGGGAAGTGGCCCTACCGTTGCTGGTCTTCGTCAAGCAGGTGCTGCTGGGCAAGTGTACGGGCGTCAACTTCATCGATTCGACACCGATGCGCGTCTGCCGCAACCAGCGCATACACGGCCACAAGGTGTTCAGGGGCATCGCCATGAGGGGCAAGTACTCCATGGGATGGTTCTTCGGCTTCAAGATGCATCTCATCATCAACGAGAAGGGCGAGGTGCTGAGCTTCATGATCACCCCTGCGGATGTCGACGACAGGGAACCGCTGAAGGTCAAGGACTTTGTGAAGGAAATCTACGGAAAACTGGTCGGCGACAAAGGCTACATATCCAAGGAACTGTTCCATGAACTGTTCGTCGATGGTATCCAGCTCATCACCAAGGTGAGGAACAACATGAAGAACTGCCTGATGAGCGTGTCGGACAAGGTGCTGCTCCGCAAGAGGGCTGTGATAGAGTCTGTCAACGACGAACTGAAGAACATAGCGCAACTGGAACACTCGAGACACCGCTCCTTCAACAACTTCATCGTCAATGCCGTCTCAGCATTAGCTGCCTATTGCTTTTTCCCAAAGAAACCAACCATCTCTCTTGAACACCTGCACGATAATCAGCTGACTCTCTTTTGATTACTTATATCGAACTCGCGTTAAGTTATGTCTTTTCTTGTCGTATAGATGCTAACTCTTTGGCTGGGGTTGGTACTGTGGTAGTGCTTCATTCAGTATGTCTGAAGTCACTGATTTCGGAGATGCGATATGCTATGAATACAAAGAAAAAAGATGGTTTTTCCCCTTTGTATTTAATAATAATGTATATTTGCAGACAGAAAAATAGGATAGAATGCGATGAATAGTAATTGTAACTTATTGATATTCAGTTGTTATAATTGTTGAATAAAAGAGAATTATATGAATGTTTTGGGAATTAGATTGTTAGGATATACTATAGACTGGGATTGTCCCTGCCATGAGCCTTGTCCAAAATGTGGACATGTTTCTGTTTATCATGTCAATGAAGATAATTACAAGGTTTTTTGTACCCGTCTATTGTGTGATTATGAAGACAGTACATTCAATTCTAAGAATGATCGTTTTATGAAGATGCTGTTAATGGATTAGGATGGGATTCTGATTTGTATGATTCAAATCTAAATCAATCAGCGTTTGATAAATACACAACATAGTTTTAATTAAATAATAGATTTAGATGATGAATAAAATAACCTATCAAGAAGGCGAACGATTAGCAGCCAAATATGGGTATGAGGATTATGGAGAACCATTAGCAGAGTACCGTGTCCTTTCTAACGGCGGATTAGAGGAGACGGAAACATCGTGTACTATGATTAGTGTTAGGAGAAATGGAAAGTGTGGATGGATTGATGCAAATAATAGAATGGTTATTCCTTTTGAATACGATACGCTTTTTGTTACATGTTATGATGATATAGTCCTTCTTAAAAAGAACAAAAAAGAAGGAGGACTCTATAGACACAACTTAGCAAGAGTGGCCTTCGAATTCAAATATGATTATTTGTTTCATATGTATAATATGACATATATGGCTGTTTTAAATGGTAAAAACGCTTTGGTAAAACCAGGTGACGTGTTGCTGACGGAATACGTATACGATGGCTTTTTAGAGAATAATGGTGAACGTTATACTGGTTATAAAAAAACAACAATTTGGGGCGTTAAGGAAGGTAGAATTGATTTGGAAACAGGAATAGAATTATGAGACAGGGTCCATTGCAAGAAAAAATAAAAATAAATAATTATCAATTATAAAAACATGCCAACAATTATCAACAAAAAGGATTCTTTGCCAAAAGAAGAAAATTCAAACCATAAGAAGGGGGATGGAATTTTCACAAGGCGGGATGAAAAACCAGAAAACAAACATTATAAAGAAGAAACACCAAGATGGAGCTTAGATGAAATCATTTTAAATGCTTCCGTCAGAGATACGCTCGAAGATGTAATCGTATTCTGTAAAAATAAAGATGTGTTCATCGAAAAATGGGGTTTGGATAAATTTTTAAAAGGAACTGCTTCGATAGGCATTAATCTATATGGTGAACCTGGTACTGGAAAAAGCATATCAGCTGAAGCAATAGCGAATGCATTGGGTAAGAAAATCATTATGGCTGATTATTCGGAGCTAATTGATAGTAAATGGGGAAACACCGAAAAGTTTCTTACTGCGCTATTTAATCAAGCGGAAGAATCGGGAAGTGTTATTTTTATTGACGAAGCTGATGGCTTGCTTGGAAAACGATCCAATTCAGACTCAAATTCCGCAGCAATGAATGATGTAAAATCACATCTTTTAAAGTTGGTTGATAGGAGCAATGTAATTGTCATTTATGCAACAAACCTTTTTGAAAATTTTGACAGGGCGTTTTTCCGTAGAATACTATATCACATAAAGTATCCTCTCCCATCAAAAGAAGAATTGGCCGAGTTGTGGAAAATGCATATAGGAGATTGTAATATTCCTAAAAGCGATGATGATTTTTCATACGAAACAATTGCTGAATTATCACAAGGGTTGTCTGGTGGCGATATTAAAAACATCACATTGAAACTATGTGTAAAACTTGCTGCGGATAAGATCCCATTTATATCAAATACAAACGTAAAACAAGAAGTCGATAAGTATAAAGAATCGTTGGAGGATAGTAAAGGATTATTAAAAGGACGCAAGTTGTCAGAGAGTGAAAAAGAAGAATTAAAAAAGGAAGATCCTGAAACATATGACAAGGTTAAATAACATCATAACAAATTAAAAAAGAATACTATGATTTTTACATGGATTTTGGCGGGTGCCGCCATCGGAATTGGTCTTGCTTATGCAATCATAAATTGGCAAGACATTAAAGATTGGGCAATGCGAAAGTTTGAAAATTTGAAATCTTCTATTCGTAAAGCTATAGTAAAGTTAAGAATTCGCGGAGAACAACTCATCGAAACGCTATTTTGGAATGAGGATGGTGATATTTATACACAAGATGGCCCGATACGAAAAATGACCGAAGAAGAAAAGAGAAAAGCAGTTCAAAATGGAGAATTAGATGAAAGTGATTTAAAGATGTTGGAATCTAAGAATAAAACAGTTGCTGAGATTGATAGATAAATATTTCTTAATCAAACAATAACAACAGATATGGCAAAATCAATATTTGAAAGGCTAAAAAATGCCGTCAGTGACATGAATGATAATTCAAAATTCATGAATGTTAGAAAGCATATTCTTGATCATGTTGGACAAAAAGAAGAGATGCAAAACTGCATTTTAACACTGCATCTAAAACTTGAAAAGTTTAGAGTCAAGGTTTCATACGATGTTTTCTATTCAATGAATGGTGATGTATACAAACAAACCGTAAATATGAAATACGATTTGTTTGAAGAGTGTGGAATGGCCAAATATATCGAAGATGCTTTGCGTGAAAATGATCATGTATTTGATGTGAAATTCACATTTGAGGACTTGCAACAATTATACGATGAATTAGAAATCGAAAGTGTTGATAGCGTAAAATATAATGAGATTGCAAATAAATGCAAAGATCGTTTTGATATGATAAGATTGACCGATAGAGTGTTTTATACGAGAGTTGATTACCTAATGAGTAATGGTATTGTCCAAACGATTCTATTCGGAAAGGTTTTGGATATTCCGTTAACAGAATATTCCAAACTATATCCATTAAAAACATGCATGTATAAACCATACTAAATGCTTTGATAAAAAGTATTTTCTTGTGATATGGGTATATTAATCGCAATATTAACCGTCCTTATTGGAAGTATTGCGGCTTGGGCATTAGTAAATGCCGTGAAAGCTTGGATAACGATGAGGACAATGGCAGTCGGCTTTACTTTATTTCCAAAACTCAGATGGAGATGGGGTAACTTAAAAGTCGCATTGCAAAGTGCATTTGGGTCAGAATACGGAGAATACGAAGTTCGAAAAGTCTCAAAGGACGAATTATTCAGAATGTATATTAATGATGAAATTTCCTATTCTGATTATTTAAAGTTGACAGAGGGTACAGATATTGAGATTTAAGAAAACTATTATGAAGGCCAAAATCGCACAATAGATGCTAAGAATTACCGAAAAGGAGGTGTTCCGCTTAGTTGAAGAGGGGCTGATTTCCAAAGAAGAGTTAAGGATAATTCTCGACTCTTCTTTGGAAATTTCGGAAGTCTTACCTGATAATGATAAAGTTTCTCAATGACATCCATATACTTCACCTAATCGTTTTTTTTGTATTGGTTTTGTAAAACCTGTTTATGTCATCACCTATTAGAAAAATATCACCAATAGAGAATGTTGAAGTTTGGAAAAAGGTTTTCTTACATTGTGCGAATGCATGGATTTGATTGAAACAGAACAAACCATACAAGTTAATGCAACAACTCTCTGTCAACTATTAAAACGATTGGACGAAAAAGGAGATTTATCAGAAATAGAAGTGACTACTTTGTTTGATGTAAATAAAGACAAACATTAATGCCATGTCTCTCAAAGGCCAATTCAATCAGATTGCTTCAAATCGCTTGCCTGGGGTGAGAATGTATTCTTTCACTCTTACCAATTCTGAATGGTTTGGGAGCGAGAAGTTTGACTGTATGCTTTGTGATGCCGCTGGTCAACAGCCTTGGTATTATCGGGAACAAACTCTGAAAGCGGGTGCAACTATGCGCTTTGATTTCGACACGGTGGGCTGGACTTGGTGCCAAGGAGATTTCTTTGCTATTTTGGGGCGTAAGGATAAGATAGAAAAGAGTTGGCAATTACGTTTGAAAGAATACCGTCCAGGAGATTGTCCAGAGTGTCATGGAACCCACAAATGTGGTCATTGTAATGGACAGGGCTATGCGTTCAGTTTCAATGGAGGCGTGTCGCAATGTCTTCATTGCGGAGGGACGGGTATTTGCCAAACTTGTTACATTCCTCAGCGCAGGCAGAAAGTTGAGAGTAGTGGACCAAGTGGTGTTTATCAGCAACAGGGTGGAGGTCGAAGGGGAAGGTCTTCTGCTCAGATCCAAATGGAGATAGGCGATTTGCAAAGAAAGATAAATCAAGTCGATTGGGATTTAAGGCGTATGCAGATGGATGGCAGCGATGTTTCCTCGCATCGGGTCTATATGTCGTTTGTAAACCTGAAATATCAATACGAAAAGCAATTGCTGAAACTCCAGCAAGAATTACGAAACGCACTTTAATGTTTTAATAACCATGAGTAGAATTGAAAGTATAATAGAACCAATAGATTTCGAAGAGGGTGTTATTGATGCCAAGGGCATAATGCATGTTGGAGGAAAGGTGATGAATAGGAACGAAGTGCCATATAGAATTACCAAAGGCGTGCTTAAAATACCGGGAGGATCACCACTTGAAAATGAAGCTAATGCCAATGAACTATTAACTCGCTTGATTGTAAAAGAGGGGGTCACTCATATTGCAAAGGGCTCCTTCCATTGTTATAGCAATCTTAGGACAGTGTCGTTTCCCAACTCGTTATTAAGTATTGGAGCCGCTGCTTTTAGTTTTACACCGATTAGATCTTTGACAATTCCAGATGGCGTGGTTTCAATCGGAGTGGGTGCTTTTGAGTTTTGTTTGAAATTAAGAGAATTAAAATGTGGTAGCACTTTGAAAGAAATAGGAGTGGGCGCATTTTCGCATTGTAAAAGATTGTCTTTTGTTGAGTCTTCAAAAGGATTGGTGTCAATAGGAGAAAGGGCGTTTTTGGGTTGCAATATTAGGGCTATTCAATTTTTTGAAGGATTGTCAATAATTGGAGAAAAAGCCTTCGCTGGAAACAAATTAAGAAAAATAGTATTGCCCAATTCAGTTATCTCTATTGGGAATGATGCTTTTGATTGTGATAGATTGTTGGAGGCGACAATACCAGTTACTGTGGATAACGTGGGTAATGATGTGTTCCCAACACGTACAAAGATTATTAGAATATGAAAACAACTAAAAAGACAATAGAATAAGTGTAATAGAAACTTTAAATAACCTATAAATTATTGATTATGAAATGTCCATATTGTAATCAGGAACATCCTGATGATTATCAGTTCTGTCCCAAGACAGGCAAAAAAATCGAATTACTTAAGGCGTGTACAAAGAATCCTTCATGTCCAGATCACGGCAAGTATATCTGGCCGCCAGATAGTCTGTATTGTCCGAAATGCGGAGCAAAATTAGATGATGCTTCGTCTAATCCAAAAGAGAATGATGGCGATAAGCAATCTGAACAAAAAAATGAAACGGAACCTGTGAAAGTCACAAAGGAGAAATTAGACTCAGAGATTGCTTTCGTGGCATTCAAGAAAGTGGAATATGAGGAAGAAGATAGTGATCGGGAGTTCAATATTGAGGACCAAGAATGTCCTAATTGTGGTGAGTACGGATCGCTCGTTGAAATAAGTGACGATGTTGTAAAATGCACAAAATGCGGTCATACCGTTTCAGAGGATGAAATGGACGAAATGGAGGAATCATTTGATGAATTGAATGATTCAGATGAAGAGGAAGACACTTATGAAATGCATCTTTTGAATAAATATGGCCAGAAAATAGGTGAATCATTCTTTGTCCCTGAAGATAAAGACCGTTATTCTTCTGGTCCTGGAATATGGCCCAATGAAGATTATTCGCTGATTCAGGTAATGCAGAGTGATTCTTATTCGATTCAGGGAAAAAAGTATTTTAATGTAACGCGAAAAGGAATTACGGAAGGAAATGAATGGATAATCCGTGGAGGGGATGAAGATGATGATTCTGAATTTGAATTGATACCGCAAGACCCTAAAGATGACATCTTTGGAATGTGTAATATTATTGATAAAGAGACTAAAAAAGTAGTTGTTGCCAATATTAAATGTCCACAGACTGGTAAAACTAATGGCAACTGGTGGTATGCTTACCAAATTAATCAAGAGCCACAAGGAATACATTTTTATAATAAAACGCATCATTTCTTTATTAATACTAATGAAGACGAGGATGAAGATGTATATGAATATGGCTTTTTTTCTCAGGAAGACAATCGTATGGGAACATATCATACAAAACTTGAAGGTTTTGCACAAGAAAATAGAATAATAACAGCTGTTCGGGATTTCGATGGAGACTATACGGCAGTTAGAATAAGAGATGAGAGGGGTAAGGTATTGTGTGAAATCGATCCTGAAGAATATGTATTTAAGCGCCCCTATATGTTTGGGAAAGCGTTAGCAATTCGTAAAGGAGATGACCGTAACGAATTGGTCTATTTCGATACTTCAGGGAAAATACATCAAATCAATGTGAATATTTTGGATGAAGATGCAGATGCTATTGATTGCACTATGGTTGCTCCAGATAGATTTGTGTTGAAACCTACAGATGACGGTTGCGAGTTTCTAATGGATTTGACGGGCAATATTTTATTCAAATGCAGAGATTTCAAATGGTGGAATACTATTAAAGACTACAAGAGAATCAAATATCTATCCTTCTATGGGGATTATCCTCAGGGTAATGGTATTGTAGATCTTGATGGTCATGTAATAATTACTGACTATGACGATATATACATATTGTATTGAATAACAATAACCATACTATTATAATTGGAGTCAACCTTGCCAACAGCGACTATGATTTAAACTTGAGTTGTAGTCGCTGTTGTACGACACCGACCAGTATATCGATAAAACCAACAAGATGCTGGATGAATTCGAGAAGGATGATAATCGGTGGAGAGCGTTGGGAAAGAAGTTGGGCTTCGATTTTTAACCACCGTATTAATTCTTTTGTTTACTTTTGCCGTCTAAATCTAAAACAAAGGACGGATTATGAATCCAGATTTGAACGCATCCCAGTTGTGGGACAAGATTAAAGAATACGCCAGGAAAGTCGGCAGGGTAGGGGCAAGGCCTGTGCTGCTGCTTTACTATGTGATGAAGGACGAGGCAACACCTCGGGCCGTGAAGTTGACAGTGGGCTCGGCTTTGGCATACCTCGTGTTGCCCGTCGACTTGATTTCGGGCAAGAAGCATCCCATCTTGGGCAGGTTGGATGAGGCCTCAGCCATCGTGCTGGCTTATCGGAAGGTAAAGAACCATATCACACCTGAGATTGAACGCAAGACTGACGAGGTATTGGACAAATGGTTTGCGGAATATACAAGGTTCGAAGAGATTGAATGATGAGTAACGGTTATTGGGCAGACCATGAAAAAGGAGATTGAAAGAAGCAGGACGTATATCAAAGGGCTGGAGGAGGCTATCGCCATGCCCCAGTTGTTGTGTGACTATCTGGTGGAAGTGCTTCAGGACCTGAGTTTGTCCGAGAGTTTCCTGAAAGTTATGGGGCTTTGGCGACGTTTCGGCTCTTTTCTCAACGGCGTGGCCTACGTCTATAACAATCGGTTTGTATGGGAAGAACGGCAGAGGCTGTTGAACGTGGATGCTTTCAACCAGCCGTTGCTGATGAATGACGAGATATTCAGTGTCTTGAAAAGGCTTTCAAAATATACGGTGATAGATTTCCTTTCGGTGCTGCCCCTCAAGGCTGATGCCAAGCTGTTGCTCTTGAATGCGGTGTTGAATGAGGATTTTGAATCGTTCGACAACTTGATTACTGAGAAGGAATGCGATACCACGCTGTTGGCCAGACTCTGCGCCCAATGCATTGACGATACATCTATCATGTTTGATTTGAACGACATGGAGGACGTGCAACGCTACTACGACAGCGTCGAAATGGATCTGAGCAATAACGAGGATGCAGAAGCACTGATTGTGGTGGAGGGCGTGAGGAAGATGCAGCCTGTGATCAGCGAGCTTCAGGAGAACGAGGATGAGGATGAACTTTGGGAACGTTACTCGGAATGTCTTCTGGAGTTTCTCTCGTCCACGATTCCCATAGGTCTGTATTATTACTGGGATTGGTATAACGACTTCGTTTTTCAGGAGCGCCGCCTTTTGGATAGGCTGTTGAAGGATCCAGACATACTGGAGATGGTGAAGGACATGAGGGGACATTATGAGGCCAGAAATTTGTTGCCTGAAAACAAGCTTGATCTGCCTCTGCTGGATGCCGGTCAGGAACAGGGACAAGATGAAGGAAAGGGGGATGAGACCGAGGAGACCACTGTTGTTGACGTGGAGCAGGAATCCTTTCAATTGGCAAAGGACTTTTTCGACATCAAGAACAAGGACAAGGAAGCCAACAAGGACGAATACTATAAGATTTCCGATGTCTACCGTCAGGAGGGCTGGGAGAAGATTATGCAAGAACTTATTGATTGGTTAGCCAAAGAAGGATACATTGCAGAAGACAAAGCGGTGAAAGAACAGTTTGCCTACCGCATGACGGGTTATTGCCGTCCAGAACATCTTAACCAGATCGAATGGCATGGACGAAATGAAAAGTCGCACGAGTTAATCTATCTCATCAAGCATCTTCCCTTGAAGGCTGATTATAAGAAAATGAAGAATATTTTCACAGGCCCGAAATGGGTAGAGAAGGGTGACAGCAGCTATGCACTATTGGCGGACGCCGATTTCAAGCGGAAGGTGGACGAGTTATACGGCAAGAAGGGATGAGCAGGGTGGTTATAACAACTTCTTTTTTGTTATAATGCATTATAGTTCATCACAATTCATTATATATTTTAGCAGGTATTTGAGTTGATCTATTTTTGCCTCCCGAAAAACAAGGAGGTAAAAATGATGCTCAAATTAAATAAGAAATATGTCGGCTTCCAGGTGGTTAGTCTGGTGGGTACCCCCAGCGACTACCGCGAGGTGTATGAGGCTCTGACCTGCGATGTGTCGAAAGTCTTCCTGACGGTCTACGACATCCAGAAGAGCAAGCCGATGATGGTGGACGGCCTGCCGAAGGAGTTCGCCTTTCTGAGGGATATGCGCAACCCGGCTTTCCCCGAGTTGATCTGCACGGGGACGTTTACACATCAAGGCAGGGCGATGTCGTATATGGCCACGAACTACTTCGAGGGGGAGACGCTGCGCACCGTGGTGGACGAGCAACCCCTGACGTTGAGAGATGCTGTGGATGTCGCCATCCAGGTGATGAAGGCCATGAAGGACGTGACGGGCTATACCAACGGTGGGGGACACTACAACCTGTGCCCCGATACCATCATCCTCACGAAAGAGAACGACAGCTATAAGGTGCGTCTGACCGACTTCGACCATCTGGCCGGACCTTGCATGGGTAGCACGCCATTCTTCACCTCCAACCTGAATCCCTGCTGCCGGGCTCCCGAGACCTATCTGGGCCGTTTCGACGCCGCTACCGACGTGTATGCCATGGGGATGCTCATTGCCTACATGATTAAGGGCATCTATCCCTATTGGATTGACGAGGTGCTGAAGGAGCAGGAGATCCGTGACGTGGTGATGGCCAGCAACAACCCCAAGCTTGACCTGCCGGGCGACTTGAATTTTATCGTCAGGAGAGCCATCAGCAAAAACCTCAGGATACGCTTTGCGGATTTGGAGAGCATGTTGCTTAAGCTCAAGGAGTTTGTCGCCAGAGGGGGCGTAAGGGCTGCTGAAAAACCTGCGCCACAGCCAGAAGAAGTTGAAAGGGTCACTAAGGATTCGGATGACGACGAGGAAACGGAGGAGGAACAAGAGGAAGTCTCGGAAAACGATATGAAAACCCCCAGGCTGAAGATTGACTCCAGCGTGAAACATGGGGAGGGATTGAAGGCAGTGGCTGGAATGGACGAGCTGAAACAGTCGCTGCTGTGCGATTTTGTGGATGTGGTGAAGCATCGTGAGTTGGCAGCACGGTACAACATCAGGCCGAACAACATCCTGCTTTTCGGTCCCCAAGGTTGCGGCAAGACCTATATCTCGAACCGCTTGGCAGAGGAGTGCGGTATGGAGGTGTACAGCGTGAGTCCCTCAGACTTGGGCTCAATCTATATCCACGGTACGCAAGGCATTATCTGTGACCTGTTCAGGAAGGCTGAGATCAAGGCCAAGAAAAACAAAGCGGGATGCTTGCTGCTGGTCGATGAGATTGATGCGCATCTGGGGAAACGCAACATGGAGGGACGCGAGCAGCAGGCTGACGAGGTGGCTGAATGGCTGGTGCAGCTGAACGACTGTGTTGAGAAAGGTGTGTTTGTCATTGGCATGACCAACCGTTTGGACTGCATCGACAAGGCGGCTATCCGTCACGGGCGTTTTGATAAAGTGTTCTATGTGGGTCTTCCCGATTTTGATTGTCGGAAAGCCTTGCTTAAGATGGAGGTCGGCAAACTGCCCCATGAGAAGCGCATTGATTACGACAGCCTGGCCATGATGAGCGAGGGCCTTGCCGCAGTCGACCTCACCTATGCGGTGAAAGAGGCTGCCCGCTTGACCTTCTGCGCTTGCCTGGAGACACACAGGAGCAATCTGGTGGTCAAAGAGTCGCTCCTAAGGAAAACGATTGAGGCTACCCATCCCTCTGTCTCTGATGTCGAGATGAGGAATTACGAGAGGATTTGGGATGAATATGTGAACAAGAATAAAAACAGACGCCAGACACTTGGTTATTTGGCGCAAAAAACAATGTCATTATGAAACAAACAGAGATTAAGAAGAAACTCCAGGAGTTAGGCTATGACCTGACCCGTGTGTCGAAGGGATTCTACATGTTCTCTTCCAATGGCACGAAGATGCTGTACGTGCCCGACAAGCAAGCTCCCGAATGCTTGCGATTCGCCATCCCCTGCCTGTATGCGGTCACCGATGAGAACAAACAGTTTTTGACAGACATCATCAACCATACCAACCTTTCGGTGAAGTATGCGAAGACGCTGATCATCAACCATCAAGTGTGGATGATCTATGAGTACCATACCATGGAAAATGCGGATATAGAGGAGGTGATTACACATTGCCTGCTGACGCTGTTGGCTTCCAAGAAGACCTTCTTCGATTTGATAGAAGGTGTTGTGGCTGAGATTGAAGAACGGGAGGGAGAACAATGAGCGACATTTATAAGCTGATTCAGGGAACCATAGACAAGTTGGGCTACAAGGTGCTGGATGAAGACGGGGAAACCATAACAGTGTTTTTCCAGCTCAACGTCATCCATATCTGTCCCGATGAGCAGGACGGCGGTTTTGTCACGGTGTTTACTACCCTGGGTGAAACCATCACCCAAGAGAACCGAGTGGAGGCCTTGGAGAAATGCAACAGGTTGAACAGCAAGATAAAGGTGATGAAATACAGTGTCTTTGAAGACGATGTGCTGGCCTCGTCGGAGTTTTTCTTCCGAAACAGAAACGAGGTGAAGTTCCAGCTCACCACTGCTTTGAACCAGATAGCAATGGCAAAATCACTTTATAACGATACCAGAGTATAACCAATTAAAAACGAAAGAATCATGAAAAAAGACAATGCAATTAAAAAAGCCGCTCGCTGGGTGGCACGCATGTTCGGCTACAAGGCCGAGAACAAGTTCGCCCGTGTGGTGTGGTATGTGTTTGCCACCAGCGCCGCACTCGTGGCAGTGTATGTGCTTGTGGCACTCTCCATCGTGTTCTTCGAGGAGATGAGCGATATCCACAGCAGCAACAAGTCTCGCCGCAAGGTGAACAGCCCCACGTATCTGCACGACTACAACAACCAGTATGTCAGCCCCTATGTCATCTATCACGATGGCTATCCGGGTTATCTTTACAACACTACGCTCGGCTATCGTACAGCAACGGGAATCCACTGGATTTGCAAGTCGTCCGACGGCGACAGCCTTGCCGTGTATTGTACCAACGATGAGCATAAACGGGGTTACGTCAACCGCTTTACTGGCGAGGTGGTCATCCCGGCACAATATGAGAAGGCTTGGATCTTCTCAGAAGGCGCGGCCTGTGTTTATAACAAAGGTGTGCTGCGTTTCATCGACCACAAGGGTAAACTCGCCATTGACAAGGCTTTCCCATATACCCCTTGCATCGATGACTATTGTTTCCATAACGGATTGTGCCTCATGTCGGACGACAATGGTCACATGGGACTCATCGGACGCGATGGCGAATGGAAGCTGAAGCCTGACTATGACTTCATCCGTTATGAGACGAAAGGCTTTTGGCTGATTCAGGATGCTGAAGGGCATCGAGGCTTGCTTCGAGCCAATGGGGATCCTTTCCTGCCTTGTGAGTATGACCAGGTTACGGTTCGCAATACGGGCTATATCTCAGTACGTCTGATGAACCACCTGGACATGCTGCTTGACGGAGAGGGCGACGTGGTGAATCCTTGCGACTATCTTGAGATTGAGGATTTGGAGTACCTCACCGACGAGTACGACGAGGAAGGTTTGAGGAAATCGGCCATAGCACATTGCATGAAATACTGCTCGTCAGATTACCACTACGGACTGATGGACCGCAACGGCAACGTGCTTACGCCGCCGCTCTATGGCCAAATCACCGCTGTTTCGGCCGGCCTATATCATTGCGAGGGTGATGAAGGCTCGGTCTTGCTCGATGACAAGGGAAGAGAGACAGGGGAGAAACTGTAAAGATTATGAAAGTTCCCGCAGGCGAGAACCTGCAAGGCCGGCAGGGCCGTGGGGACGACCTTGCCGGCTGATTTTGATTGAATGAAAGAAATTGTTTAATTTTGCGCTAAAATAGAAGATGCAATGTATACTTTACAAAACAGAATAAGAGGTTCGTTGGTTGGTGGTGCCATTGGTGACGCATTGGGATACCCAGTGGAGTTCTTTTTCTCATACGAGAGGATACAGGCTCGTTATGGAGAGCGGGGAATTACTCGGTTCGATATGGAATATGCCGTAGGACAAGATGGGAAGGCAGCTGTTTCTGATGACACTCAGATGACGCTTTTCACGGCTAACGGATTATTGAACGCAAAACGAATGGGCTTGCCAGGAACAGTAGGCATCAGAGACGCTTACGTTGAATGGTATCTAACCCAAACAGGATTCAAATCCTCACGATATAATGATTGTTGGATAGCGTCGTTGCCCGCATTGAACACAAACCGTGCTCCGGGAACTACGTGTATGTCTGCGCTTGAAGCTATCTTACAAGGACAAATCCCGAAAAACGACAGCATGGGTTGCGGTGGGGTGATGCGCATTGCGCCGATTCCGTTGTATGCGATTGCTTCTAAAACCACTGACAGTGAACAATTCAGAATAAGCATAAAGGATGCCGATTTGTTGGCTGGTGATGCGGCAAGAATAACACATAAGCATCCGTTGGGGTTTATCCCAGCCGCTTTAATGTCGCATGTCATCTACCGATTGGCTTGCGACCCGAAACCGACTCAGGAAACCATGAAACGTTATATCCAAGAAGGTACAGAAGCAATGAGCAAGCTATATGATACCTTCCCGAAGGAAGTGAAGTATATGGTTGAATTGACAGATTTAGTGATAAGACTGGCCAACAACGACAAGTCGGATGTGGAGAATATCGGTGTTTTGGGCGAAGGCTGGACAGGCGACGAGGCTTTGGTAATTGCCTTATATTGCGCCTTGAAACACTTCGACAACTTTGAGGAAGCCATGATTGCCGCAGTGAACCAAGCTGGTGACAGCGATAGCACTGGAGCCGTCACTGGCAACATTCTTGGTGCCGCCATCGGCTATGAAGCCATTCCACAGTTCTTCAAAGACGACCTTGAGATGCATGACCTGATTCTGCACATGGCGGATGATTTGTATCGTGGCGAGGTGACAAAAATGTAAATGATAAATGGATATTGAGACCAACTATGTCACAAACTGATTTTGATACAGTAAAGAAAGATGAAGGTAAATGTTATTTGCGCACGGAATGCCTATATGATGACTACTTTAATAACTTAATCCAGACACTTAAAGGTTTGTCACCCATGGAAGTTGATGAGTTCTTGGATGCAGAATCTGAAAAAGGCAATATCGAGATGCGTATTTATAATTATGTATTGTATCGATATAAGGAATTTTATATTACTTCTGGTTATATAATAGATGAAGATAAACTTGTTAAAGGTTATGAGATTGTTAATGGTTTAAACTTGACAACATTTCCCCAATTAGTTGAATGGCATAATACACTTGGAATTGTTACCATGATTCCAGGGAACACAGGTAAAAACATTGTAGAGAGTCCTAAGTTTATGCCGGGCTATGATAACGAAAAAATCCAAGATAGTGCGAGGTGTAGAGTTATTGATGACTTGAAGAAACTAGAATCTAATGGCTATATGTTGTCAAGAAGGAATCTGCAAACAATGCGAATAAATGATAACGGAAACATCATTATTCCTTATTGCCGATTAGTTCCAGTTCCAGCAGCAAAGTCGATTGAACAAATATACCATGCAGTTACATATATGTTAGAAAATGGTTTGAATGGGTTATGTTAGGAGCAGTATTTGGAGATATTTGACAGAAAATGAGAACAGGAAAATACATACAGATAAAGGAATATCTCCGTGACCTGATAAAGGGAACGGAGTGGGAAGGGCATGTGTTCGCCGTGGGTGGCTGTGTGCGTGACGAGATTATGGGACATGAGATCAAGGACATCGACCTGTGTGTTTCGCTTCCTAGTGGTGGTGTACGTTTTGCCGAGTGGTTGCGCGACAACAACCATGCTTTGAAAGAGGTAACCATCTATCCTTCATACGGCACAGCTATGCTTCACCTGAAAGCGTTCCCTGATGTGGAGCTGGAGTTTGTGCAGACGCGCAAGGAGAAATACATTGACCATAGTTGTCGTAATCCCGAAACGGCTTTCGGGACCATCGAGGATGATTGTGGGCGTCGCGACCTCACCATTAATGCGCTATATAGTAATGTTTCTACTGGCGAAATCGTCGATATCACTGGCAAGGGAGTGGAGGATATCCGAAACCATATTATTCGCACTCCCAACGACCCTGATGTCATATATGATGACGACCCATTGCGCATCCTCCGATGCATCCGTTTCGCAAGCCGTTATGGCTGGGAGATTGAACAAGCTACATATGAGGGAATGGTTCGCAATGTCCCACGCTTGGAGATTATCACAAAGGAACGTGTGAAAGATGAGATGGACAAGATGCTGACTTGCCGACATCCTGTAATGGCGATGGAGTTGTTACGCAAGACGGGGGCGATACGTTATGTCATCCCTGAATTGAAAGTGACCTACGATATGGCACAGAATGAGTACCATTCCGGTACGGTTTGGGAACATACCATGACGGTGATGGAACATCTGAAGAGCAACAAGTTGGAGCTGAGAATGGCTGCCTTGCTTCATGATATTGGAAAAATTCGCACGCGGAAAGAAACGGATGGCAAGGTGCGCTTCCTGAAACATGATGTTGTAGGGGCTGAGATGGTGGATGAAGTGTTGCGCCCGCTTCGATACAGCAATGAGTTTATCCGAGAGGTGACCTTCCTGGTGGAGAACCACATGCTAAGTAAGTCGTGGGGTAAGGAATGTGAGCACATGAAGGACAAGACATTGCGGAAATGGCAGTATATTTGCAATACGGAAGAACGCTTTCGAGATCTTATGCTGTTGATTGATGCCGACAACAATGCCCATGCCCCTGAACACTGCATGCTGCATCAGGTAGAAATGATTCTCAGACGCACGGAAGAGATGAAAGCCGAAGGTACAGCCATGTTTGGCTACAAACTTCCCCTTAACGGTAAGGAGGTGATGGCGTTGAAAGGCATCGAACCAGGAACGGCGGTGAAAGAATGTCTCGACTATCTACTGAAATTGGCATTTGTCAACCCCAAGAGAGACAAAGAAGAAATCATAAAACACTTAAAAGGGTATAGAATTCAAAATGAAGGATAGAATCATGACACTTCTCCATGAATTGGAGAAAAGGCACGAAATAAAGATACTGATGGCTGTCAATTACGGGAGCCGGAGTTTTGGGTATGCTTCAGCTGAGAGCGACTGGGATGTGCGGTTCATCTATGTGCATCGCCCCGAATGGTATTTCAGCATCGTGAAGGAAGAAGATACCATCGAGATGATGCTGGAGGATGAGCATCTCGACATCGAAGGGTATGACTTGAAGAAAGCCTTGCTTTTGTTGGCAAAAACAAACCCAATTGAATCAGATTGGCTTCACGCCAAAGACTATTTTGTCTATGACGAGAGCTTTATGGAAGCAATGCTGTCGTTCGAGTCGCAATGTTATAACCCGCATCATGCCATGTATCACTTCTATTCCATCAGTGTGAAGCACAATCAGCGGTATCTTGATGAAGAAGTGACGCTCAAACGTTTTATTTACTATATGCGAGGATTGCTGTCATGTCGCTGGGTGGAACAACACAAATCGCATCCGCCGGTAAATGTTGATGAACTCATTGATGCGACCATAACAGATAATGATAGTGTCAGGATAAAAGCACATCATTTACTTGAACTGAAACGTTTGGGAAAGTCGAATGACATGACCATTGTTGATGATGAGCTATCGGACTATGTTTCAGAGATAAAGAAGCATTATGAAGAGCTGCTGCCTCAATATATAGACACAAAACCGCAAGCGGATATTCCTGCCATGTCGAGGTTTTTGATGAATACAGCATTGAAGAAGATTTGAAAGTGATGATAGAGAAGAAAAGAATAGTGGTGATGGGCGGAAGTTTCAACCCGCCAACATTGGCCCACTACAAGTTGATGAAGGGGGCCATGGATGCTCTTGGTGCAGATATGGGTTTCTTTGTGCCGGTAAGCGACGCTTACCTGAAGCGGAAGATGCGTCACAGTCATCCGCCCGTTGTCCTGCTTCCAGAGCTGCGTGTCAAGATGCTTCAAACGATATGTGCAGAGGATAGCCGGTTGCAAGTGTGGGAGAAAGAACTGACCGTCGTTGCTGCAAGCACTACTGAGACGATGCAGGCCATTCAGGAAGATAACCCTGGTGCAGAGCTATACTTTCTGATGGGAGCCGACAAACTGGATTTGCTGGCTCACTTGACTGAGAAAAGGGAATTCCTGGATACTTTCAAAGTAGTTCTCTATTCAAGGGAGGACGACACACTTGGACAGACGCTGAGGAGCCATGAGATACTTTCGAACTATCAGGATCGCATCGTCATCCTGCCCCAGCCTGAAGGAACCGAGGGTGTCAGCTCGTCCTTAGTCAGGGAACGGATGATGAATGGAGAATCGAGCGAGAATCTGCTGTGCCCAGGGGTGTGGGAATTGTTCAAGGCGTTCACACCGGCAGACTTCCCCGATACCATCAACCAGTTCAGAGGCGACTACGACTTCCTGAACAATCGCTTCAACTGTAAGTTCATATGGCAGGGACTCAGTTATAGCAGCGCAGAGGCAGCTTTCCAGTCATCCAAATGTGCGGATAATGCCGAGCGGAAAGTCTATGCCGGTTGTTCGGCTGACAAAGCTGCTCAAAAGGGGAAAGAGCAGACTCCGTACCCGGGATGGGAAGAGGAGCAACTCGGCATCATGGAGTCAATCCTTGAGGCCAAGTTCGAACAGAGTCCAGCCCTAATGAAGAAACTGGCAGACACGGGTAACTCTATACTGGTAAATGGAAACAACAAGCAGGAAACCTTCTGGGGAGTAGACCTGTACAGTTGGGAGGGTGAAAACAATTTAGGTAAATTATTAATGAAAATCAGAGAAAAGGAGACATCAAAATGAAGTACACAATTGAAATAATCAAGGAAATCGCACGTATGAACCCTGGCATACCAGTAATCTATTTCTGGGGTCACACACCGAATCCGAAGAAGATGACTACCGCCTGCTTCAGTCAGTGGTATGATTGCTACTTTGTGGTGGATGGAGTGCAATACCACACCACCGAGCAGTATATGATGGCCGGCAAGGCGCGTCTGTTTGGCGATGACGAGGTTTATTGTGAGATTATGGAAGCTTATAATCCACACGATTACAAAAAGTTAGGAAGGAAGGTGCGTGGCTTTGCTCCAGAGCCTTGGGATGCCCGAAAGTATGACATTGTTGTGGAAGGGAACAAGGCCAAGTTCGAGCAGAACCCCGACATAAGGGATTTTCTTCTCTCTACAGGGGATGCCCTCATAGCCGAGGCCAGTCCTTACGACGGAATTTGGGGCATTGGTCTTGACTGGGAAACGGCAGAAAAGGGCTCGGTAGGGCAGTGGCAGGGTGAAAATCTTTTAGGCTGCGCCCTGATGGAAGTTCGCGACTGGTTGAATAACAAATAAACACAAAGAATATGTACAACAGAGAATACACTCCCGAGAGAATCTCGGAATTGAAACCAAATGAAATTTTTGTATTTGGAAGTAACTTGGCTGGTTCACACGGTGGTGGGGCAGCCCAACTGGCATACAAACGCTTTGGCGCGATTTGGGGTCAGGGCGTTGGTTTGCAAGGCCAAAGTTATGCCATTCCTACTATGCAGGGCGGAGTGGATACCATAAAACTTTATGTAGACGAGTTTGTTGAGTTTGCATTTATCCATTATGAATATAAGTTCCTGGTTACGCCTATAGGTTGTGGTATTGCTGGGTTCACAATGGAAGAGATTGCGCCCTTGTTTGAGGATGCCATTGACTTGCCCAATGTAATTCTTCCCAAAAGCTTTGTGGAAGTGATACAGCGTAAGCCGAGTGTTGAGGTGAATCCTGAAATTACCTGGGAATCGGAGAAAGACTTCCTCGTCATATACAAGAGTCTTATGGAACAAGTAGAGTTCGGTGATTCTGATGCCTATTACAAGGTTAAGGAACTTCGTGCCAAAGAGTTCCGCAACACGATTGAAATCGTTAATCAAGGGTATTATGTGACGGAGACAGGTGTGACATATGCTTTTCTTGATGATTCGGAAATGATGCGTCAGACGGTATTCTATGAGAAAGAGATTCAATTGCCTGATACACTACAAAGCTACAGACAGACCATTGTTGACGTGCAGAATATCGATTGCCTGTATGCGGGAGTACGGCTTAAAGAGCAGGGCTACAATCCTGCTGTGCTGAATATGGCTAGCCGACGCAATCCAGGCGGAGGTGTGACTACAGGAGCAGGAGCTCAGGAAGAAACACTGTTTCGCAGGACGAACCTGTTTCGCTCTCTCTACCAGTTTGCTCCATACGCAGGACAGTATGGCATCAAGCCTTCTCATCATCAGTACCCGCTTGACAGGAACTTTGGTGGTGTTTATACCCCTGGTGCCATATACTTCAGGGAAAGTGAACAAAAGGGATATGCCTTGCTGGAAGAACCAGTCAGTCTTTCCTTTATCACAGTGGCTGGCATGAACCGTCCAGACTTGACTGATGATGGATACATTGCAGACCATCATGTTGAGCCTATTAAGAACAAAATACGTACAATCTTCCGTATGGGGTTGGTTCACGGTCATGATTCCTTGGTACTTGGCGCTTTAGGTTGTGGAGCATTCCGCAATCCACCACGCCATGTGGCCCGCCTGTTCCATGAAGTTATGGAAGAATCGGAATTCAAGAACAAATACCGTCGCATTGTGTTCGCCATATTGGATGACCATAATGCCCATCAGCGTCACAATCCAGAAGGAAACTTTAGGCCATTTGTGGAAGAATTTGGATGCTGATTGATTATAAGAAAAGCGTTTTGATTATGGAAGATTATCAAGCAACAGAAAGAAACGGTCATCAGTTGAACGACAACTATGACCCCGAGACAAATACATTGGATATTCGTTCGAATGGATTGTATCCATCGAACGTGTTGAGCAATCTTTGCAGCAACGGCTTCCGCTTTGATGGCGTTGTTTGCGGCAGCATGGAAGGTTTCCTTCAATCGCTGAAGCACAAGGAGAAGGACAAGCAACTGCAACTTTGCTCGATGAAGGGAGGCAATGCGAGGAAGCGTAGCGTCACTTCATGGCAGACTGACCAAATAGTTTGGTGGAAGGGGCAGGCTTACGACCGGCAAGGCGAGGAGTATCAGAAGCTGATACGTCGCACTTATCATGCCATGTTCGACCAAAGCGAGCGTTTTCGCGCTGCATTGATGTCAACACGAGGCATCACGCTGACGCATAAGAGTGGTGAAACGAATCCCTACAAAACCATTCTAACCGAGCAGGAGTTTTGCACAATACTCACAGAAATGCGCGACAATTACGACAAACGCGATAAGCATTTGGAACAAAGCAAATCAATAGAGAATTTGCCGTTTGTGGTGTTTTCACACGGGAAGGAAAGCGGACCGAATGGCACGAAGATTTTGCGTCTTATGGCAGTAGCTGAAGAATTGGGAATGAGAACTATCTCGGTTGATTATAGGAATTGCGCCTCAGCAGGAGAGCGTGTCGCACTGCTCGGTCAAACCATTAACGGTCTGGGTATTCCTTCGCAGCAGTTGGTACTTGTTGGATCCAGTATGGGAGGATATGTATCTATGGCCATTGCCAATGAGATGCCCGTGGCAGGCTTGTTTTTTATGGCACCTGCCTTGTGGATGTCTGCTGAGGAATACACCATACGGTCTTATCAACCTATGACCACCAAAGTCGAGATTACACATGGTTTGCTTGACGACATAGTTCCGTTTGAGAATAGTGTGCGTTTCGCCAAAGAGCATCAAGGTGCGATACTTCACATTGTCTCGGACGACCATCGTCTGAAAGCATCACATGAATTTCTTGCATATCAGTTCAAACGTTTTTTGGAAGAGATTCTTGATAAATAGTATGTAAAATGACCGATACAATCATAATCCCCGACATCCACGGCAGAGACTTCTGGCGCTGGACTGTGGCACAACGTAAAGAAGAGGATACGCTTATTTTCCTGGGCGACTACCTCGACCCGTACGAAAACGAGTGGATCTATTGGAGCGATGCCTACAAAGGTCTGCTTGACATTATAGCCTTGAAGCGAGAGAACCCTGAAAAAGTGGTACTGCTCTTGGGCAACCACGACCTGCATTATCTTTTTCCTAACCCTCGTGGAAGCCGCTATAACGAGTATCAGGCTGAAAAGATTCGGAAAACCTTCGAGGACAATATGGATTGTTTTCAGATGGCTGCGGAGTGCAAGATAGACGAACGTCGTTATCTTTTTACCCATGCAGGAGTCAACAAGGCGTGGGTTCAAAAATATGCTGATGTGTTTGGCCCGGTAGATAAGTTGACCGCTGATACTTTCAATAGTTTGATGTTCAAGGATGCGTTTGTAGAGACTTTGGGTGATGTTTCTTTTTTGCGATGGGGAAGTGCCCCTGCCGGCAGTATGGTTTGGGCCGATGTGGAAGAATTCGAGTGGAGCGAGGCCAGGCTTCCCGATGTGATTCAAGTATTTGGCCATACTTTGCAGGACAATGGTCCTCGGGTGATTGACAATTCGGTGTATTGCCTGGATTGTAAGAGGGCGTTTGTACTTAATACCTCGGGCTTTGAAAGTGCATAAGTCGAAAAAGGATTACGAAAGAAAGAAAAACAAGGTTAGTGAAGGTGATTTGGACTAGTTTTTCCGATATTTTAAACTATATATTGAAATATTTTCGTATTTTTGCAAAGTATACTTTAATATATTGGTATGAATAAGCAAATCATAAAGACTATCATTGGTGAGAAACAGCTGGAAATCAGGGATTTGAAGCTTTTGCAAAGAGGGGAACAGTTTGATGAGAGATGTAGTTATGTGCTAACAGGCATTCGGCGTGCAGGAAAGTCGTATACGCTTTATCAGGATATGTTGGATAGAATGTCGTCGGGCAATGCTCAGGTAGAGGATTTCCTTTATGTCAATTTCGAGGATGAACGAATCGCATCCATGGAAGCCTCTGAATTGGGGCTGGTTTTGGATGCTTATTGGGAGATGTGCGACCAAAAACACCCATATATCTATTTGGATGAAATCCAGAATATTACAGGTTGGGAGAAGTTTGCGCGTAGATTGACCGAGTCGAAACACCATGTGATGATTACTGGCAGCAATGCCAAGATGTTGAGCAAGGAGATTACTTCAACGCTAGGTGGCAGCTACATTCAACGTGACATCTATCCTTTCTCTTTTGCAGAGTATTTGCGGTATTTTGGAGTGGAACTTGGCAAGAATTGGGAATACAATCCAGAGCAGCGGTTAACGGTCTTCCGCCATTTCAATGAGTATTTCTATCATGGTGGCTTTGCTGAATGTTTTGAGCAGAAAGACAAGCGTGAGTGGCTGACATCATTGTACCAGAAAATCGTGTTAGGTGACATCGTTGAGCGAAACAAGGTCAGGAATCCTCGAGTCTTGCGCTTGCTAGCCAGGAAGTTGGCTGATAGTGTGATGCAGCCCACCACACTAAAACGTTTGGAGCACATTATTAAATCGACTGGTGACAGCATCAGCCAGACTGTATTGAAAGACTATTTGGGCTATCTGGAGGATGCCTATTTGACCTTCTCCATTCCCAACCTTATCTCGCCTCTTACAGATCAACAGACCATCATGAAGCGCTATTTCGCAGATAATGGAATCCTTAACAATTTCCTGTTTAAAGGTGAGACGAAACTGCTTGAAAACATTGTGGCTATTCAATTGAATAAGCTATTCCACAATACTGAGGACGAAACGAGACTGTTTTATTATCATAAAAATGTGGAGGTGGATTTCTGTATCCCCGAAGCGGGTCTTGCAATTCAGGTATCTTATACTATTGATGACATAGATACATACGACCGTGAGGTGGGTGGACTTATAAAGTTCCTCAAGGTTTTTAAAAAGTATCATGGAATTATCGTTACATGGGATACGGAACGCCAGATTATAGAAGCAGGCATAACCATTGATGTTGTTCCTGTTTGGAAGTGGCTGCTGACTTAATATGCTAGTTCATCAATAAGGATTATGAGCTTTAGGTACGTGTAATTGTTTTTTTTCGTAGCTTTGCAGACAGAATAGATAATGTAATCAAAACATAATACTATGACCATCAACGAACTAGAAAGAATCGCCTCACAGGTGCGCCGCGACATCATCCGCATGGTGCATGGCTGCCAGTCGGGACACCCGGGCGGTTCCTTGGGCGCGACAGACATCGTCACGGCCCTGTATTTCGACCAAATGCAAATCGACCCCGCCAATTTCCGCATGGATGGCGAGGGCGAGGAAGATCGAGATCGGCAGAGCGTCGTGTAGGGAAAGAGTGTAGATCTCGGTGG
>CALEMB010000121.1 GCA_937902805.1 uncultured Bacteroidales bacterium | reverse complement strand
GATATCGGTCTCGGCATTCCTGCTGAACCGCTCTTCCGATCTCGATCTGCACAAATTGCATTGTACTTCTACTGCCCTGCTTCACCAAAACCTTCTTGCCCTTGATGAAGTCTTGTTCCGAGCCGTCTTGATAATGCCTGATGGTGAACAACTGCAAGCCTTCGTTGTATTTGACGCTGAAATCGTCTTTGAGGCAGGCCCTCAGTTGCTTCAGCTTCTGCTCGTTGCTGTCGAAGCAGAACGAGAGCATCAAGGCGGAGGTTTGGATCATGTTGGCGTGGATGTTCAGGTCAACACAGACAGTGAAGATGGCCTTCAGGTTGCGCTCGTCCATGAACGAGTAATCGCGCGGCGAGATGGAGACCAAAGTTTGGCTGTCCTTGACGATGAAGGAAGGAATGCTCTCGTCGTTTTTCTTGTGGCCGCCATCGATGAGGGTGGGTTCGTGATCGGGGTTGAGGAACGACTGCACCTTGAGCGTTATTCCCTTGTTTTGTAGCGGCTTGATAGTTTTTGGGTGGATGATGGTGGCACCATAGAAAGCCAACTCAATGGCCTCAGAGTAGGGGATATGCGGTAGCTGAACTGTGTCGGTGAAGCGTTTCGGGTCGGCATTGAGCAAGCCGTCCACATCTTTCCAAATGGTGACCTCTTCGGCATCAAGGCAGTTGGCGAAGATGGCTGCGGTGAAGTCGGAGCCCTCACGCCCAAGGGTGACGCTGTGCTTGCCATCGGCAGTGCCGCCAATGAACCCTTGTGTCAGACATACAATCCCACGGATATGCTCGTCGTTCAATTTGCTGATCCTTAGTCTAGTCTCGTCCCAATCGGGATTGGCGGCGCGGAAGTGAGCTTCGTCTTCAGCGATGACATATTTTCGTGCGTCAAGCCAACGGGTTGGAATCTCGCATTTGCTGAGGTATTCGTGGATGATGCTGGTCGAGATGAGTTCGCCGTAGCAGACGGTCTGGTCGTATTGGTAGTCGTAAGGATCTTCGGTTTTTTGTAGCTTCTCCCAAAGCTCAATGAAAAGTCCTGCGATGTTCTCTCCAAATTCAGGGTTGGCGTTTTCGCCGAACAGTCCATTGATGATGCCGTCGTGGTAGGTGATGACCTCATGCAAAGCCTCCATGCCGAGATTGCCCTCGTGTTCACGGAAATTGGCCAGTACTTTTTCGAGCATGTTGGTCGTCTTGCCCATGGCGGAGACCACCAGCAGGATGTCCTCATCCTTGTGCTGGGCCACGATTTGTGCCAGATTACGTACGGCATCGGCATCCTTCACCGACGCACCACCGAATTTATAGATTTTCTTGATCATTTTTCCTTAATTGATTGAGCGAAAGTAAAAAAGTTCCTGAAATTGAAAATGCCATTGTCTGGATTGAAGTCATTGGTCTCCCCGTCGTAAATCACCTGTGTCGATACGACTTGCTCACCGAACAAGTTCTTGATATACTTCAAATTGTTGAAAAATGAGGAATCGTAACGTTGTGCCGATTTCACTTCGTATGCCTTTAATTGGTTACCTTCAACCTGTATGATATCCACTTCCCGTTGGGATTTGTCGCGATAGAAAAACAGGTTGTTCGTGTCGCCACTGTTGAACTGTTGCTTGAGCATTTCTGTAACCACCATGTTCTCGAACAATGCCCCCTTAAGCGGGTGGCTTTCAAGTTGTTTTGCGTCAGTTATGCCCAATAGCAAACAGGCCAGACCTACGTCGTAGAAGTAAATCTTTGGCGTTTTCGTAAAACGTTTCCCGATGTTGGAATAATAGGGAGAAAGGCGGAATACGGTGTATGACGTCTCCAGAATCCGCAACCATTCCTTGATAGTAACGCTGCTGACGCCGATTTCGTTGCTTAAAGCCGAGGCATTGAACTCATTTCCGACACGTCCTGCACACAACACCAAGAAGTGTTGGAACAGTTGTAGATCCTTCACATTGATGATTTGGCGTACATCGCGTTGCAAATAAGTTGAAACATAATTCTCATAGACATCTTTAGGGGATTTTTTATCGCCCCAAACGCCAGGGAAAAAGCCGCGAAACAACAACTCCTCTGTTGAGAAATCATAGATTTCATCCCCTAACTCACTGATTGACAAAGGTAACAGACGTATTACCGCCACTCGTCCTGCAAGTGATTGTGTGATGTTTTGCATCATTAGGAAATCGCTGCTTCCCGATAGGACGAAACGCCGTGCTTTGTCGTTATCCGCCCAAACTTGAATGTAAGAGAACAGTTCCGGCAGATACTGCGCCTCGTCAATGATAAGACCATTGGGATGATGCCTGATGAAAGCGTCGATGTCGTCAGCCATGCGATTTCGGGTAGGCAGGTGCTCAAGATTGACGTAATCGTAATCGGGAAAGGCCATTTTGCACAAGGTTGTTTTGCCAGATTGTCGAGGTCCGGTAACTGAAATCACCGACCACTGCCTTGAAAGGCGCAATAGCTCTTCTTTTAATTTCCTGTTATACATGTTGTTATGTTATAATCAGACAATATTAAAGTTGTACTTTAAATTTGGTCAAAAATACGAAAATTTCCCAAACTGCAAGTTTTTTTCTCTTTACAATCGCAAAAATTTCCCTTCTTGTATTTCCAAAACACTTTCCTCACCACCGACATTCTCGGCCTTAGCGAGAACGGCGGAAATGCGTTCAGAATCTATCCTAATCCCGCTAAAGGCTCCGAAAAATGCAATAAATTTATTAAATAGGAGTTATTCAACACGAATATCATTATTTTTGCACGATTTTTGACGGAGAGCCTTAAGGTCCCTGAGCTTGTCGAAGGGCCGACAAATCATAGACGGTGCTTCGACAGGCTCAGCAACCTGCAACAATTCAACGATTAAACAATAAACAATTCAACATACAATGATAGAGATAGACATTCGTGAACTGAACGAAAAAATCCAACGTGAGAGTCAATTCCTCGACCTCATCAACCTCGAAATGAACAAGGTCATCGTCGGACAGAAACAGATGACCGAACGTCTTTTGATTGGCTTGCTGGCTAACGGACATATCCTCCTTGAGGGTGTCCCGGGTCTGGCCAAGACCTTGGCGATTAAGTCGATGGCCAGTGCCATTGATGCCGAATTCGCCCGTATCCAATTCACTCCTGACCTGTTGCCTGCCGACCTTATCGGCACGCTGATTTACAGCCAGAAGAAGGAGGAATTTGTGGTGCGCCGCGGTCCCATCTTTGCCAATTTCGTCCTTGCAGATGAAATCAACCGTTCTCCCGCCAAGGTGCAGAGCGCTTTGCTCGAAGCCATGCAGGAGCATCAGGTGACCATTGGTGACGAGACCTTCAAGTTGCCAGATCCTTTCCTCGTGATGGCCACGCAAAACCCTATCGAGCAGGAAGGTACTTATCCGCTGCCTGAGGCCCAGGTGGACCGTTTCATGCTGAAGGTGATCATCAACTATCCCAAGAAGGACGAGGAGAAAATGATTCTGCGTCAGAACATTGCAAGTGCTGGTGCCAAGATCAACGCTGTGGTGAAGCCCGAGGATATCATCCGTGCCCGTGAGGTGTGCCGTGAGATCTATCTCGACGAAAAGATTGAAAACTACATCACCGACATCGTCTTCGCCTCTCGTTATCCCTCCGACTACAAGCTGAAGAAATTTGCCAACATGATTAGTTACGGCGGCTCGCCGCGTGCCACCATTAACCTGGCTTTGGCAGCCAAGGCCTATGCCTTTATCAAGCACCGTGGCTATGTCATTCCTGAGGACATCCGTGCCGTGGCCCCCGATGTGATGCGCCACCGTATCGGTTTGACCTACGAGGCTGAGGCCGAGAATATCACCACTGAAGAAATCATCAACGAAATCCTGAATACCGTCGAGGTCCCGTAATGGAATCAACAGAAATATTCAAAAAGGTCAGAAAAATCGAAATCAAGACGCGAGGCCTGTCGAACCACATCTTCTCGGGACAGTACCACAGCGCCTTCAAGGGGCGTGGTATGACCTTCAGCGAGGTGCGTGAATACGAGTACGGCGACGACATCCGCAACATTGACTGGAACGTCACCGCCCGTTTCAACAAGCCTTTCGTCAAGATATTCGAGGAAGAGCGTGAGATGACGGTGATGCTGCTCATCGACGTGTCGGGCTCCAACGATTTCGGCTCGCAAAGTCAGTCGAAGCGCGACTTGACTGCCGAATTGGCAGCCGTCTTGGCGTTTTCTGCCATCCAGAACAACGATAAGGTCGGTGTGATTTTCTTCAGCAGCAAGATTGAGAAGTTTATCCCGCCAAAGAAGGGCAGCTCACACATCCTGCGCATCATTCGCGAAATCGTCGATTTCAAGCCCGTTGAGCGTGGCACTGACATCGGTGAGGGCTTACGTTTCTTGACATCGGCCATCAAGCGTCGCACCACGGCTTTCCTTATCTCTGATTTCATGACGAACAAGAGTTTTGAGAAGGAGATGCAGATTTGTGCCAACAAGCACGACCTTGTTGCCTTGCGCATCACCGACCGCCGTGAGATGGACATCCCTAAGGTGGGGCTGGTGAAGTTCCGCGACTCGGAAACGGGAAAGGAACGTTGGGTGGATACCTCAAGCAATGCATGGCATAATGCCTATCTCCAGATGATACAGAACGAATCGGCTGAACTCAACCGTGAATTCACCAAGCATGGCATCGACAATGCGCTGATTTACACGAGTGAGGATTATGTGAAACCTTTGATGCAACTCTTTAAGAAAAGGGAGGCGAGAAGATGAAGAAATATGTTTTGTTTTTGATATTTGCCCTATTGTCCACGGCAAACCTCAAGGCACAAAACGTAGAGGTCGAAGGCAAAGTCAACAGCACAGATGTGCAGGTCGGCAAGCCTTTTACCCTCGATTTGAGCCTCAAGGTGCCCTACGGCTGGTTTGTGGAATGGAACGATTTCGCCATCGACACGTTGTCGGAACAAATCGATATCATCAAGCGTGGCAATGTGGAACGCACCGCTGATGCCGACAGTAATGTCATCGTGAGGCAACAGCTGACATTGATGACCTTCGACACAGGACAAATCCAGTTGCCTGCCGTCGGTTTAACCTACGCCCAGTCGTTCGACGACCCGAACCGTTTGTTGGCCTATACCGACCCCATCAGTCTGTATTCGACGACCATCACAGTGGATACAACTATGGCTTACAAGCCCATCGTGGAGCCTATCGCCGCACCCATTAGGATGAAAGAGGTGTTCCCGTGGATTTTGGGCGTTTTGTTGGCTGCACTGCTCGGTTTGGGCATCTGGTTCTTTGTGAAACGCCGCAAAGCACATGTGGACGAAGACGGCAACATCGTTCGTGGTCCCGTCATCCCGCCTTACGACAAGGCTGTGGACGACCTGAAGCGCTTGCGTGAGGAAAAGATGTGGCAGTCGGGCAAGGTGAAGGAGTATTTCTCCACACTGACTGACATCGCCCGTGAATACATTGAGGGCCAGTTCGGTGTGAATGCCGTTGAGATGACCACCGATGATATCCTTGAGGAAATCAAGCCCTTGCATTTCTCGAAGGAGACCTACAACAAGCTGAAAGACACGATGGAAGTCGCGGACTTGGTGAAATTCGCCAAGTATTCCGCTTCTACCCTTGAAAGCGATACCGCTTTGAGCAGCATGACGGAGTTCGTCAACGAGAGCTATGCACATTATCAGGAGCTGAAGGCTAAGGAGGAGGCGGAGAAGGCGCAGATGAAGAATAGCGAAACCAAGGAAAAGGAGGAGGTAAAAGATGTTTGAAAACATTGAATTTGCAAATCCTAAACTCTTGTGGCTCTTGCTGGTGGTGCCCGCTTTGATAGTGTGGTACATCTTGCGCCACAAGAAACAGGAGGCTTCGTTGAGCTTCTCCGACCTGAAAGGCTTTGTCAAGCTGCCCAAGACCTGGAAAGCTTATCTGCGTCACATGCTTTTCGCTTTGAAGATGGCGGCCTTGGCACTGCTTATTGTGGCTTTGGCGCGTCCGCAAAGCTCTTCGACCAACTCGACATCCAATATCGAAGGCATTGACATCGTGATGGCGATGGACGTCTCGGGCTCCATGTTGGCCCGCGACCTCAAGCCCGACCGCTTGACCGCCGCCAAGAATGTGGCCTCTGACTTTGTGAAAGGCCGTCCAGGTGACCGCATGGGTTTGGTCATCTTCTCCGGTGAGACCTTCACTCAAGTGCCTCTGACCACCGACCACGGTGTGATGCTTAATATGTTGGCCGAGATGAAAAACGGCCTCATTGACGACGGCACCGCTATCGGTGACGGCTTGGCCACCGCCATCAGCCGCCTCAAAGACAGCGAAGCCATCTCCAAGGTGGTGATTTTGCTGACTGACGGTATGAACAATGCCGGTTCTGTTGATCCGTATACTGCCGCAGAAATTGCCAAGCTTTATGGCATCCGCGTCTATACCATCGGTGTGGGTAGCTATGGCACCGCACCTTATCCTGTGCAGACGCCTTTCGGAACGCAAATCCAGCAGATGAAAGTCGAAATTGACGAGAAACTGCTGTCATCCGTGGCAGGCATGACGGGAGGCAAGTATTTCCGCGCCACTTCCAGCCAGAAGTTGGACGAAATCTATGAGGAAATCGACAAGCTGGAACGCTCCAAGATTGAGGTGACGGAGTTCCGCCGCCTCCATGAGGAGTTTTATCCGCTGGTGGCTTGGGCTTTGGCCTTGCTGCTGCTCGAATTCTTGTTGCGTAAGACTATTTTCAGAACTTTAACCGATTAAAGCCATGGAAAACGTATTGCGATTTGAACACCCCGAGTACCTCTACTGGTTGATTGTCATTCCAGTATTGGTCATCATCTATATCTTATTCCGCGTTGGACAAAAGAAACGTTTTGAGCGTTTCGCCCAAATCGGGATGCGCGACAGCCTCGTGCCGAGCTATTCCAGCCGTCGTGCCAACTTCAAGTTCATCGTCTTTTTGCTCATGATTTCCTGCGTTATTTTGGCTTTGGCCAATTTGCAGAGCGGCAGCAAGATGGAGGAGGTGAAGCGCGAGGGCATAGACCTGTATATCGCTGTCGACGTCTCCAATTCAATGAACGCAGAGGACATCGTCCCGAGCCGTTTGGAACGCTCCAAGCAGGCCATCAACAAGCTGATTTCCGACATGAAAGGTGACCGCATCGGTGTCATCGTCTTTGCCGACAAGGCTTTCGTGCAGTTGCCTATCACCACTGATTATTCGGCGGCGAAGATGTTCCTTTCGACCATCAACACGAGCCTTGTGGCTTCGCAAGGTACAGCTATTGCCGAGGCTATCAATTTGGCACTGAAGTCTTTCCCCGATGAGGCGCACAGCCGTGCTGTCGTTATCATCTCCGATGGTGAGGACCACGAAAACGATGCCGCTGTGAAGGCCGCCCAAGAAGCTGCCAAGCAAGGCGTACATATCTATACCATTGGTATGGGTCTAGCTGATGGCGCTCCTATTCCGGAGTACAACCAATACGGCCACCAGACGGGCTACCGTAAGGACCGCAACGGCAACACCATCATCACCAAGCTAAACGAGGCGATGTTGCAGCAGATTGCTGCGGCAGGCAATGGTCTCTATGTTCGCGCCAGCAACTCCAACGTGGGTTTGGAGAATATTTACGAAGACATCAATAAGCTCGATAAGACCGAAATCGATGCCAAAGTCTTCACTGACTATGAAGACCAGTTCCAATGGTTCGTTGGAGCAGCCATCATTCTTTTGCTCATCGAAGTGCTCATTTCGTCGAGCAAGAAAGGCTGGGAGAAGAAGTTTAACATTTTTGAGAAGAAAGATGAACAGGTTGAGTAAATATCTAATAATCATCGTATTGCTGTTTTCTGCGTTCTCTGTTTCAGCGCAGAGTGACGAGAAGGCCATCCGTAAGGGCAACCGTAGCTACCATAGCGGAAACTACGAGCAGGCCATAGAGAAATACAGGAAAGCTTTGGAAATCAGACCAAACAACGCCAATGCCCAGTTCAACCTTGGCGATGCACTGTATGCGATGGAAAGCTACGATGAGGCATACGAGGCTTTTCAGAAGGTGGTGGAGATGTCGCCCGATGCCAAACTGAAGTCGAACGCCGTGTTCAACATGGGCAACTGCCTCCTCGCGCAAGACAAGTATTACGATGCCTTTAATATATATAAGGTGTCGTTGAAGCTGAACCCCGAGAACGAAAACGCCTTGTATAACCTTGAGTATTGCCGTGCCCATCTTGTCAAGAGTCAGATTTGGGTGGTGCAGCCCGAGCATGGTAGGATTGAGGTCAAGGAAAAGGAAGCCTTTAACGGGCAGCGCATCACCATGAAGGCAATGCCTGACGAAGATTATGCTTTGTCTCAGTATTACGTAGTCCGTGCCGACAATCAAGAGGTGACAGTAGAGGTGAGCGGTAGCAGTTTCGTCATGCCCAAGTTCAATGTGTTGGTGTCGGCAGAGTTCAAGCAAGCGCATAAGATTGAAATTGAGAAGAATATCAAACATGGTACGGTGCAGGCCGACA
The DNA here is from genome assembly GCA_937902805.1 of uncultured Bacteroidales bacterium. GTDB lineage: Bacteria > Bacteroidota > Bacteroidia > Bacteroidales > F082 > Limimorpha. Next base: position 31,424 of record CALEMB010000121.1, on the reverse strand, counting down.
AGCAGAAAGCCATTGAGGGGCAACAAGTGGTGTTGAAAGGCTATGGCGAGAATGGCTATATGGTGGACAAGTTCACGGTGTACAAGACGGGAAGCCGCAACGATACGGTGCCTGTCAATGATACGGTGTTCCAGATGCCCAATTTTGATGTGACGGTGACGGCTTCGTTCCGCATTGCCTTGAAAGTCAGCATTGACATCGTCTCCAATGGCACCATCAGAGTGACAGATAGCCTCGTCAAGCCGGGACAGAACATCGGCATCATCGTAAGGCCTGATAAAGGCTACCAGTTGGGCGACCTGCGTGTGGTCAGTAAAGATGGCACCGAATCGGCACCGGTTTCGGAGGACAACCTCTTCCAAATGATCGACTCCGACGTGACGGTGAAGGCCAACTTCGTAGAGGCAACGGATTATTATAAGGTGATGGCTGACACTACCATCAAGGGCGGACATGTTCTCATTGACCAAGACGAGGCCACGCACAGAGAGACTGTTGCTTTACGCAATGCTCCTGAGCCTGGCTACCAGTTCAAGGAATACATCATCCATCAGGTGGGTGACACCGCAGTAAAGGTACAGCCGCTTGGCAATTTCTTCACCATGCCTGGCTTCGATGTGGAGGTCTCGGCAGTGTTTGAGAAGAGCGAGGGTCAGGACCAGCAGCAAGAGCAGCAACAACAAGAGCAGCAGCAGGAACAACAGGATCAGCAAGACCAACAGCAACAACAGCAGGACCAACAACAAAACCAAGACCAGCAGCAACAACAGCAACAGCAGCAAAGTCAGGAAATGTCGAAGGAAGATGCCCAGCGTATGTTGGATGCTCTTGAGAATCAAGAGAAAAAGACCATGGAAAAGGTCAACGAACAAAAGGTAAGACAACAACCCAAAAAGAAGAGTGATAAAGATTGGTAATATGAAAAGGATATTCATTTTGTTTATGATGCTATGCCCATTGTGGCTATGGGCGCAGGACAACCCAACCCTGACTGTCTCCACCAAGAAACAAGTCATGGTGGGTGAGCGTTTCCAAGTGGTGTTTGAGGCCAATGCCGAAGGCAAGAACTTTAGCGCGCCGTCGTTTGAGGGCTTCACCGTATTGGGTGGTCCTTTCACCTCGACGAGCTCAAACTTCTCAATGGTCAACGGCTCGATGTCGCACAGCATCAAAGTCACCTATACCTTTGCCTTGCAGGCCTACCAAGAGGGCACCTTCCACGTTGGTGCAGCCTCGTTGACCGTCAAAGGAAACAAGGTCAGCAGTGAGCCTTTTGAAATCAAGGTGTTGCCTGACGATGGCAGCTATGCCAATAACTCGGGTTCTGGCGGCAATCAAGGCAATCAGGGTGGTCAACAGCAAAGCACCAATGACCCGCAAGTTAGTGGCAAGGATTTGTTCCTCAAGGTGATACCCTCAAAGAAATCGACGTATGTCGGTGAGCAGGTCATCCTGACCTACAAGCTCTACACCAGGGTGCCAGTCTCATCACTGTCTGTGGAAAAGATGCCTTCATACGCGGGCTTCTGGACCAAAGACATCTCCGATAACAATGGTGGAAACCTGCATCAAAGCAGCGAATACATCAACGGTATAGAATACACATCGGCAGAGATTCAAAAGATTGTGGTGGTGCCACAGCGTTCGGGCAAGCTGACCATTGACCCAATGACCATCGAATGCATTGCCCAAGTTCGCACGGAACGCAACAATAATCGTAGCATGGACCCCTTCGAGGCTTTCTTCAACGACCCCTTCTTCAACCGTAACATTGCTAATGTGAGGAAGGAGCTCTCGTCACAGCAGTTTACACTTGATGTGAAGAACCTCCCCGAAAACGGCAAGCCTGCCTCGTTTGCGGGTGCCGTGGGTAACTATAGCTTCAAGTCTGGCATTGACAAGACTTCGTTGCGCACCAACGAGGCTGTCACCATCACTTTGACCGTTTCCGGTACGGGCAATGTGGAGCTGCTTCAGATGCCGACACCTGTCTTCCCGCCCGATTTCGAGGTCTACGACCCCAAAATCACGACGAATGTGAATGACAATGCCAATGGTCTTTCTGGAACGAAAAAGGCTGAATATCTGGTGATTCCGCGCCGTGCAGGTAGCTTTACTATCCCTGCTGTGGAGTTCTCATGTTTCAACCCATCGACCGAATCTTATCAAACGTTTTCGTCGGAGCCTTACCAAATCGAGGTGGCGAAAGGTGAAGGTGGCGAGGATGCAGGTGGTATCTTTGCTTCCAATCAGGAGGGCATCAAGTATTTGGGCAGCGACATCCGTCACATCATGACGGGGAAGGCACAACTGAAGCCAACGCACACGACGTTTTTCGCTTCACCAGCCTATTTCGTTGTGCTTGTTGTCCTGTTGCTGCTCTTTGTCATCTTATTATTTGTAATAAATAAGCGCGAGCAGCTGAGCAAGGACACGGCGGCCAACCGCAACCGCAAGGCCGACAAGGTGGCACGTGGTCGTTTGAAGAACGCCTACCAGCATCTGAAGGCCAAAGACCAAGAGAAATTCTACGTGGAAATGTCGCAGGCTTTGTGGGGCTACATTGCCGACAAGCTGGGCATCGAACGCTCCAAGCTCTCTATGGACACGGTGAGCGAGACGATGAAAGACAAGAACGTGCCCGATGAACTGACGCAACAATTCATTGACACGCTCAACAGTTGCGAGTTTGCCCGTTTTGCCCCTGGCAGTGCTGAGGAGAAGATGGACGACCTCTACCAGAAGGGCATTGACGTGATTTCTAAAGCGGAAAAAGTCTTGTAAACAATGAAAGGAACAACAGCAATGAAACGATACACCTTATTAATATTAATATCGCTTTTTGCCTTCGTGGGCAGGGCGCAGGAAAGTACTGAAGTGTGGTTCGAACAGGCCAATCAAGCCTACAACATGGGCAACTACGACTCAGCGAGAATTGTCTATGAGAAAATCTTGGCCACCGACATGGAATCGGTGCCGCTCTATTACAATTTGGGTAACACCTATTATAAAATGCGCGAGTACCCCATGGCGATTTACTATTACGAAAAAGCCTTGAAACTCGATCCTTCCAACGAGGAAGTGCAGACCAATCTCGCTATCGCCAACCATGCCATTGTTGACAAGATAGAGCCTGTGCCACAGTCGTTTATCGTCAGAGGCTGGCACAATATGCGGGCTTCGCTGTCGGGCGATCAGTGGGCTTGGTGCTCCATTGTTTTCTTCGCTTTGCTACTAGTGGCCTTGTTCCTGTTTTTGCGTTCTCGCAAGGTGGGAATGAGGAAGTTGGGTTTCTTCACAGGCATCGTTTTCTTCTTGGCATTCGGCTTGTCGGTGGTGTTTGCCGCACAGTTGAAGCAAGCTTCTGTCGAGCAGGACCAAGCCATCCTGATGGCTCCCACTGTAATGGTGAAAAGTTCTCCCAGCGAGGCCAGCGTCGACCTTTTTGTGTTGCATGAAGGTACCAAAGTCAGCGTTTTGGAAACCGCCAACGGTTGGTGCAAAATCAAAATTGCAAATGGTAGCGTAGGTTGGCTTGAAGCGGACAAGATGCTTCTTTTTTGACCATTTTTGAGGTTTGAAGTGACTTTTTCAGAAAAAAATACAATTTTTTTTCTTGAAAATGTTTTTTCTTTGAGATAAAGTCCTATATTTGCAGACCATATTTATAGTGAAAAAGTGTCTTTTGACACGCAGATATAGTGAAAAACAGAGAATTAATTAAAATTTCGTGATATGAAAAAGAGATTTTTACCTTTCTTGATGGCAGTTTTGGTCCTTGGCCAATTCGCTATCGCTGACAACGGCGGTCACTATGTGCCGCGCACACAACCCACAATGGATGCGGAGAGCTTCATGGGTAGCCTTCGCGCCAATCAGAACACGGGCTTGATTGACCCTGCCGACATGTTCAAGGCCATGCAGGCTCCCGCTATGAAGAACGCTGCCAACGATCCTTTGTATTGGATTAACATGGGCCCCGACAACATGGGCGGCCAGACTATGGCAGTCGTGTACGACAACCAATCCAATGTTGTCTATATCGGCTCCAAGGGCGGTGGTGTCTTTAAGTCCTACAACAACGGCATCACTTGGCACCAGGTGGGCAAAACTGACCTCATGGTTAGTTGCATGACGCAGGCTGAAGACGGTATCATCTATGTGGGCACAGGTGACGGTGGCGACAATGTCAACCACAATGGCCTCAGCCAACAAGGCTATGACAATAGCTTCATCGGCAACGGCATTTGGGCTATCAATACCAAAAACAACGATGCCATGAGTCAAGTCGTCGTTCCCACCGAGGAAGAATGGCTTTATATCAATGACATTGCTACTGCCGGTATCTACATTTTGGCTGCTACGCCCGAGGGCTTGAAGTATTCCGATGACAAAGGTAATACTTGGCATATGGCATCATATATCGATGGAAACGGTGAGGCTCAACCTCTGGATGGCGTTGCTGCCGAAGTGAAGGTTGGCGGTGAAAAGACCATCGTCGCTTCTGTCGACGGCCAGATTTTCATTGGCAATGATATCACCAAACTCGTTTGCCATTCTGGCACGGGCAACCAGCTTCAGGGAGATACCCTGCTTCCTAAAGCCGCTGGCTTGCTTGATGTAGCCATCTCGAAAGACGAAAACGCCATCTATGCTTCTTGCATCGATGCCAACGGCAATCATGCTGGAGTTTTCCTCTCACAGGACAAGGGCGCTACTTGGGTTAAGGTTTTGCCCAATGTAGGTTCTGATCTCGGCCACACCATCTATGACGGCAAAGGCCTCTACAACCATGGTATCACAATTGACCCCAGCAATGACGGTATTGTTTATGTGACGGGTTATAAACTGTGGCGTATGCAGCGCCCCGCCTCTGGAACGGGCTATTATCTCTGCGAAGCCATCACTTCCAACACCATGATTTCGTCCACGGCTTACCTCCATGTCGGCCTCCATACTATGGTTTTCAATCCTAAGAATGCCAACGAGTTCTACATTGGTACCGATGGTGGTGTCTACAAAGGCAACAAGGACTTCGAATTCTTCAATTGCAATAGAAACTATGCTACCACGCGTATGTTCAACGTGGCATACTCTGGCAAAGATGAGCGCATCATGGCTGCTGGTCTCGACCATGGCACCGTGCTGATCGAAGGCGCCGAAAACACCAATACTCCTGGTAGTGGTCTTTGGATCAATCCTACAGGTGACAACATGGGTATGTTTAGCGAAGGCTCGAGTGCTGGCCCCTGCGCATTCTCAATGATTAACCAAAATACGATTTTCGTGACCTATCAGGATGACGCTGGGACTGATGGAACCAAAGCTGTCATCGCTCGTTCCGAAACTGCTGGTGAAGACTGGGTGTCCACCAACTTCTTGTCTGCCCTCAACTATAGCACCACTTCATTCCGTCTGCCTTTCGCTTTGATTGAGGACTACGATGCCGACTGGAACCCCGCCACGGTGTGGTATTACAATAAGAGTGAAGAGACTGAGCCTGCTGGAAAGGTTGTTGAATGCATCAGCAACTGCAACTATCCTTTCGACTACACCTTGGAGGCTGCTTTGCCTGCTGGTGACTCTGTCGAGGTTCACGATCCTATAGGTGCTAAGTTGTATCTCACCTTCACAGATGCCCTTTATGTGACGCTGACTCCTTTGAACTTCGGTGTTGAATCGGCATGGTACAAGATTTCGGGCAAACAGCTCCTCGGCTATACCGGTGAACCGCTCAGCATGGGTATCTCTGCCGATGGCGACAACCTGTTCGTTGGTTTCAAGAACGGCAAGCTTTTCCGCATTTCCAACTTAAACACTGTGGTTGATGCCAATACTGGCACCTACACTACCACTACCCTCGACTCCTTGAACCACACCATCACCATCCTCAACCCCGATTGCCAGGTGACCACTACGGCTATTGAACTGCCCATGAGCGGTCAGTGCGTTACTTCGGTTTCTGTCGATCCTCGCAATGCCAACAAGGTCATTGTTACCTGCGGCAACTATGGCAATGAGGCTTATGTGTTCTATTCGACCAACGCTCTTTCGGAGAATCCTGTGTTCACTTCGGTGCAAGGCGACCTGCCCAAGATGCCGGTCTATTCTTCACTGATTGAAATGGAGACTGGCGATGTCATCATCGGTACGGAACGCGGTATCTACAGAACCAAGAATATTGCCAACGCTGAATGGGTTGCTGACGGCCACATGCTGGGCGAAGTGCCTGTGATGGACCTCAAGCAACAGAGATTCTGTGTTGAGGACAAGAAAATCGTTGAAGAAACCCAAGATGGTATCTTCATCACCGAGTATCCTGGCGTTCACAACACGGGCGTTATCTACGCTGCCACCTACGGCAGAGGCGTGTTCCGCTGCGAAAATTATAAGAATTTCACCAGCGTGCCTGAGACTCCCGCTATGGTTGAAAGCATTACTGTCTCCATGTATCCTAACCCCGTCCAGGGCGAGGCTACCGTGAGCTTCAATGTCACTGAGAACACTGATGTCAACTTCCAAGTGTTCGACCTGACGGGCCGCGTGGTGATGAGCCAAAACATGGGCCGCTTCACTGAAGGAGAACAGGAATTCAGAATCAACACCGAAAGCCTCAGCACTGGCTCCTACATCCTGCGTCTCAACCAGGGTGGCAACAGCAGCTGCGTGAAGTTCATGGTGTATTGATAACCTCTTGTAAGGACGTTGCGTGCAACGTCTCCACAAACGAATGCAAAAAAGAAAGACAATCGTAAAAGATTGTCTTTCTTTTTGTATTTTTGCATTTACAATATGACCCTATGAACAGCAAAAAGATCAATAAAATACTGATTGCAAACCGAGGTGAGATTGCGGTGCGTGTCATCAAGACCCTCCGTAAGCTCCATATTGCTTCGGTGGCAGTCTTTGCCGACAACGACGCCAACGCCTTGCATAGACGTATGGCTGACGAGGCTTGCCCGTTGGGCAGTGGTGCTTTGAAAGACACTTACCTCAACGTCCGTAAAATCATCGATGCGGCTTTGGACGCGGGTGCCGATGCCATTCATCCTGGCTATGGTTTCCTCTCCGAAAGCCCAGAGTTGGTGGAGGCCTGCGAAGCCAATAACCTGATCTTCATCGGCCCTGACGCAAAGTCGATGCGCTTGATGGGCAATAAGATCGAGGCACGTAAGATTGCTGTGAAGAACGGTATCCCTGTTACCTTCGGAATGATGGGCAGCCACGAGGAGATTTTGGAACAAGCCGATACTTTGCCATATCCCATCTTGATTAAAGCCGCAGCTGGTGGCGGTGGCAAGGGCATGCATATTGTTTGGCAAAAGGAAGATCTGAAAAACGAGTTGGAACGTGCCTCGCGCGAAGCAGAGAAATTCTTCGGTGACGGTACGGTCTTCGTTGAGCAGTACGTAGAGAATCCGCGCCATATTGAGGTTCAGGTGCTTGCCGACCATTTCGGCAATGTGGTTCATTTGCACGAACGTGAGTGTACTATACAACGCCGCTATCAAAAGATTATAGAGGAGTCACCTTCACCGACCTTGACGGAGGAGAGACGCCAACAGCTGTGTGAGACAGCGGTGAAGCTTTGCAAGGCTATTGGTTATCGCAATGCGGGCACGGTGGAATTCATTGTCGACAAGGACATGAACTTCTATTTCTTGGAGATGAACACCCGCATCCAGGTGGAGCATCCCGTTACTGAAATGCGTACAGGCATCGACATCGTGGAGGAGCAGATACGCATCGCGAGAGGAAAGGAGATGGGTTGGACGCAAGAAACCATACAACCTCAAGGTCATGCCATAGAACTGCGTGTGTATGCCGAAGACCCACAAAACGGCTTCCTGCCCACACCGGGCAAGGTGACGGCTTATCATGAGCCACAAGTGCGTGGTGCTCGTGTCGACAGCAGCATTAATGGTGCCTGTACCGTATCGGAGGCATACGACCCGATGATAGCCAAGCTGACCTGCCATGCGAAGGACCGTCAATCGGCACTTGAAACAGCTCGCCAGGCCTTGAAGGAATTCATCATCCAGGGCTTGACCACTAATAAAGCATATCTATGGGAGGTGATCAAGAATGAGGATTTTATCGACAATAAGATAGACACCTCGTTTTGTACCACCCATCAAGAGGCATTGCTAAGCGCTTTAGATAAGAGTCGTGACAATCAGAGCGTGAATGATATCGTGGCCGTTTTCCTGATGTTTGACTTCTGCAAGAAACAAGTGGAACAGCATCCCGAGAATGTCTGGGAGGAAATCGGCTATTGGCGTTATAGGATGCAACTGACCGTGGATGTGGAAGGCAAGAAAGTGCCTGTCAACATCTATGCCGCTGAGGCTGGAAAAATCAGCGGGGCGGTGGGGGAGACACCATTCGTGGTGGAATACATCCAATACGACAACAAACAGCTGAAAATCATGCTTAACGGTCGCACCGAAACGGTATATTGCTCCGTCAACGACGACCAGAAAACCATCGTCAATTTCCATGGCCTCAATTTCACATGTTTCCGCACCGACCAACTGAACGAGACATGGGATTATGCCTGCAAGGAAATGGTGAACGACAAGACCAAGTTGGTTTCACCTATGCCAGGTAAAGTGGTAAAAATCAATGTTAAGGAAGGCGAAGAGGTGAAAGAGGGGACGATAATGATGGTGGTGGAAGCCATGAAGATGGAGAACAACATTGTGGCCTCGGGACAAGCCAAGGTGAAGAAAATCTTTGTCACCGAAGGACAGATGGTAGACAATAAAATGCAATTAATTTTGTTAGAATAATTTGTAGAGATGCATTGCCGTGCGTCTCAAAAAAATGAATTATGAATTTCGACCTAACACAAGAACAGGAAGCCCTCCGCCAGCGTGTGCGTGACTTTGCCGAACAGGAAGTAAAACCCGTGGCTCGTAAAAACGACGAGAACCAGCATTTCGATGTCGAGTTGACCCTGAAAATGGCTGAACTCGGCCTATTGGGCATGACCGTCCCGAAAGAATATGGCGGTCAAGGACTTGACAACCTGAGTTATATTATCGCTGTGGAGGAACTCGCCCGCGTTGATGGCTCCACCGCCGCTACTATTGCCGCTGACAACTCATTGGGCATTGGCCCCATCAAGGACTATGGCACCGAGGAGCAGAAGCGCAAGTACCTGCCTCAGCTATGCAAAGATAAGCTCTGGGGCTTTGGGCTCACTGAGGAAGACGCAGGCAGTGACTCGCGTGGCACCAAGACCACAGCACGTCGTGATGGTGACGGTTGGGTGCTCAATGGCTCCAAGATCTTTATCACCAACAGTGCTACGCCCATCACCTTGGGTACAAGTGTGCAAGCCATCTCTGGCGAGAAAGACGGTAAACCCGAGTTTACAGCGCTTTTAGTGGAGAACGACACTCCGGGTTTCACCCAGACTCCGATGGACGACAAGATGATGTGGAGAGCCTCCAATACAGGTAAGCTTGTATTCGATCATGTACACTTGCCCAAGGAATGCATTTTGGGTGAGCCTGGCGAAGGTTCCCACATGATGTTGGCCACCTTAGACTCTGGCAGACTTTCTATCGCCGCTATGGGTTTGGGCTGCGCACAAGGCGCTTACGAGATGGCTTTGGCCTATTCCAAGAAGCGTGTGCAGTTTGGCAAGCCCGTTTGCAAGTTCCAAGCGGTGAGCTTCAAATTGGCTGACATGGCCATGAAGATTGAAGCGGCACGCAACCTGCTCTATCGTGCTTGCTGGCTGAAGGACCAGCATCGTCCTTTCGGCAAGGAGGCTGCAATGGCGAAGCTCTATTGCTCCGAGGTGGCTGCAGAAGTTTGCGACAACGCTGTTCAAGTGATGGGTGGTCATGGCCTGCTGAAGGAATTCGACATGGAGCGTTTCTACCGCGACCAACGCATCCTGCAAATCGGCGAAGGCACCTCCGAAATCCTCCGTCTGGTGATTTCGCGCGCCATCGGCTGCTGAAGAATTTGATGTTTTAGAACCATGGAAAAACAGATACTTTTAGGCAAGACCCCTGCCGAGATTCAGGAGGTCGTGGAACAATTGCAGCTGCCCAAGTTTACGGGCAAACAGCTCGTGGACTGGCTTTACCTCAAGCGTTGTGCATCATTCGACGACATGACCAACCTCAGCAAGAGCGCAAGGGCATTGTTGTCGGAGCAATATGAGACCGGATTAAAGGCTCCAGTAAAGGAGCAGGTTTCGACTGACGGCACGAAGAAATACCTTTTCCCTGCTGGCGAGCATTTCGTTGAGGCGGCCTATATCCCCGACCGTGAGCGGGCTACGCTATGTGTCTCAACGCAGGTGGGCTGTCAGATGGATTGCCTTTTCTGTGCCACAGGCAAACAAGGCTTCCAGAAGAATCTTTCCGTGGCTGAAATCATGAACCAAATCCTCAGCCTGCCCGAGTTTGATGAATTGACCAACATTGTCTTCATGGGCATGGGTGAGCCTTTGGCCAACTACGACAACCTGATGCGTTCGCTCGATATCCTCACGCAGGAATGGGCGCTGGGTTGGAGTCCGACCCGTATCACCGTCTCTACCAGTGGCCTCATCCCCAACCTCAAGCGTTTTCTTGAGGAGTCGAAATGCAACTTAGCCATCAGCATGCATAGTCCCTTTCATGATGAACGTCTTAAGCTGATGCCCATAGAGAAAACCTATCCCATCAAAGAAGTCATTCATGCGGTGAAGCAGCACGACTGGCACGGACAACGTCGTCTCTCGTTCGAGTACATCATCTTCAAGGACCTCAACCACAGCAAGGACCACATAAAGGAAATCGCAAGGTTGCTGGGCAGCACAAGGTGCCGCTTTAATCTAATAAGGTATCATTCTGTGCCTAACATTCCGCTGAAGAGCCCCGATGCTGCCACCATGACCTGGTTCCGCGACGCCTTGAACGAGAAGGGTATCATTGCCACTATCCGAGCTTCACGAGGGCAAGATATTGACGCCGCCTGTGGGTTGCTGTCGACGAAAAATCTGTTGTAATAAAATAGTAGAGACGGTGTGCACACCGTCTCTACATGTATTATAACGAACGCAGCGAAACCGCAAATCCACCGCAAGGTGCCATCCTCAATTTCAATGTCGATTTTGCCGTCACCGTCTTCTTCGTGATGGTGTAGGCTTGTGCATTATAATGCTCGTCGGGAATGCCGCTGGCATCTTTGGCATCGGCATAGATGGTGGCTTCATATTTTACACCAGGCTTCAGGAAATCCAATTTCACTGTAACCTCGCGGGCGTTCTCATCGGTGACACCACCCACGTACCACACATCGTGCGGTTGGGCGTTCTTCAAATCTTCGACTGTTGCATCTTCGGGCAAGGCATAGACGAACTTCGTGGCATTGGAAACCACACCTTTCTTGCCATCAAGTAAGGTACCAACGCCCTCAGCGGCCTTGTTCAAGGTCGAAAGTTTGGGATGGCGTGCTGTCACAATGTAGTCGCCAGGTTCGGCTTCAAGATACAGGGTCTTGTCCCAGTCAACGGCCACATCCTTGATGAACTGGAAGGCATCCATGAATTGTGCGTAATGCTCGGGAAAGTCAGCAGCCATTTGCAAGGGCGAATAGAAAGTCACGTAAAGACCCAGTTGGTTGCAGATGGTGATTTGCATCTTCTTACCCCAGGATACGATTTTACCCATGTCGGTCTCGAAGATACCAGGGGTATAGTCCATAGGGCCACCTTGCAGGCGCGTGAAAGGTAAAATGGTGGTATGTCCGGGCTTGATGCGCTCACGGAACTCGGTGCCCATGGCACTCTCGTTGCCAATCATGTTGGGCCAAGTGCGGCATAGGCCGGTAGGTCTCACCGCTTCATGGGAGTTCACCATAATGTGGTGCTTGGCAGCCTCCACGATGGCATAATGATAGTGATTGTTGATGGGTTGGCTGTAGTGGCCTTCGCCAAAGGGGATAATGGTGCCCACATAACCGCCCTTCACGGCGTTGTAGCCATATAAGTTCATCAGGGAGTAAGCCTTTTCCATCCAACGTTCGTAGTTCACCGTGGAGGCAGAGCTTTCATGGTGCATGATGAGGCGGATGCCTTTCTTGTGGGCGTAGGCGTTCAAGGCGGGCAGGTCGAAGTCGGGGTAGGGGGTGATGAAGTCAAAGACAAAGTCCTTCTGTTTGGCGTACCAGTCCTCCCAGCCGATGTTCCATCCTTCAATCAGGAGGGCATCAAAGCCATTCTCGGCAGCGAAGTCGATATAGCGGCGCACGTTGGCGTTGTTGGCACCGTGGGTGCCGTTGGGTTTGGCGTGTTCATAGTCGGTTTGGCCGAGTTTCACCGAGGGGAAATCGTTGGTGTAGGACCAGGTGCTCTTACCCGAAATCATCTCCCACCAAACGCCCATGTATTTCACGGGGTGGATCCATGACACGTCCTCCAAAACGCAAGGGTCATTGAGGTTAAGGATGAGGCGCGAGGCGAGGGCATCGGTGGCAGAGGTGGTCACCATGATGGTGCGCCAAGGTGTGGTGCAGGGGGCTTGGATACGGCCTTTGTAGCCTGTGGCGTCGGGGCAGAGGAAGGCGCGGAACACCAGGTTTTGGTCGTCGAGGTCAAGGTGCATGGTGGGGAAATCGAGCGTGGCGGCCTCGTGGATGTTGAGGTAAAGGCCGTCGTCAGTCTTCATCTGAAGGGCGGTTTGCACTCCTGTAGGCGAGAACGCCGTCCAAGGCCAGCCGCCGTCTTTGTGGCTAGCCTCCCACAAGTCACGGATCTGCGATAGACGCGACTCGGTGTAGTTGTATTCCTGCGTGTCGAGGTCGCCAGGAATCCACCAAGCGGTATGGTCGCCCGCCATGGCAAACTCGGTCAGCTCTTCCTTGATCCAGAAGCAGATCAGAGCGTTCTCGATGGGGAACTCATAGCGGAAGCCGAGGCCATCGTCGTAGAGACGGAAACGGATTTGCATCACCGTGGCTTTCTTTTCAGTGGAATGGTCCATGCTCTCCACTGAGCCGATGGGTTGCTCCAAAGTGACGAGCATTTCGTTGTAATGGTTACGGATTTGAGCCTCTTCGCCCCAGACGGGTTCCCAAGTCTCATCGAAGGTGCTGTATTTCGTGTCTTTCAGCACAAAGGCATGGGCGAGGTCGTCACGCCATTCAAGGGTGAAGCCCATCTTCGAGGGCAGTACTACAGGCTTGCCAGCGCGGTCGAGGGAATACTGTGGTATGCCATCGACCACTTCGAATTTCAGTTCCAGTTGGCCGTCGGGGCTTTTTACCGAGACGGAATTGGCATAGGACTTAGCAAACAGTCCTAAGGCCAGGAAAACAAGGATGATAGATGGTTTTTTCATATTAGCTGTATTTATGTTGTTAAAAAGCCACGCCAATCCTAAAACCAGCGGTAAGGGCAAGGGGCGTTTCTTGGTCTATACAAACAAAACCGTGATGATAATTGCTTTTGTTTTTGTTTCCAAAGGCATAACCAAAACCACCATAAATATCGAAAACAAACCAAGATTTAACCAAATCATACCCGATCACGAACATCAAGGCACAATAATCCACCTTAAGCCTCTCTCCGTCGGTATGGTTATAGCTATAAGAAGAATAACAAAACTCGGGTTTACAATACAAGCCACACATCTGATTATTCGCGTTTTCCTCGTTCGGGGTGATGAACTTGTAGGCTACACGCCATGCAGTGCCTCGTGGTTTACTGTCCTTCAACTTATCGAAACCACATCCAATAACGCATACTGTCAACTCAATACTTTGATAATCATACACTAAACGCTCGTAAGTCACCTTTGACGTGCCACTTGCCAAAGAAAGCAAGGCTACTTTGATTTCGTTTTTTCGCATCTTCGGCTGCTCCATCTGCGCAAACAGCACGGAAGGCAAGAGCAGAAAAACAAGGATGATGTTTTTCAAGTAAGCTTTCATCATATTCTAAATACCTCAAACTGTTGCAGCGGGAAAGGCTGGTTCAACGAAGTGGTTCCAATGAGAAAGTATAAGTCTTGTCGTATTCGTTCCAGTTGCGCAGGCTCAAGGTGCCTGTGGCTTGGTCGTAGACATTGCTCCATTGCGTGTCTTCCACGGTGGAGCTGCCTTCCCATTTCAGGTCGACCCAATGCACCATCGAGAGGCATTCTTGGGCTTCTTCAAGGGTGACAACGCCCTTCTTGCCTGACAGATAGTCTCTTACCGTTTCATAACGCCACCAACTCTTGCTATCGGGATTGCCTACCGAGGGGTCAGGCTCGGTAGTGAGATACTTAGCGCTGAGAAGGTGGTTGGTGACATGCATATAGGTGGAATCCGGCGACTTGCGGACAACCATCGTCTTCCAGCCGTCTTCCTTGTCGAATTCGATGACGGCACAGTCGCCCGAGGCATCGGCCACCATGTAATGATAGCCCGAGCCGACCACGGCATCGTGAAGAATGTCAACGGAATTGACGAGGTCGAGCGCCTCTTGCACCGTGGCACAGCGGTCAAGGAAAAGCCGCATGATGACCGTGGTACCCACATCATGTTTCTCTGTATCCTGCTGAGAGGCCATCTTGGGCAGCGCCATGATGGAAGTGCAAAGCCCCTTTTCATTGATGCCATCGACAGGAGCATAAATGGCTGCCATGCACATGATCTTGCTCATGAACGAAGTAGGCAGTTCATCCAAGCTATAGCCCACATGCGACATATCGGTAACCCCGAGAGAAGCGTAACCGTTTTTCGGACGCGATAGGGTGACCAACGTCGGGTTTTTAAAGTAATCGTAATTGCGACCATAGTAATACCCATTCCCGTCGGCTTTCCGGGCTTGGAAACTAGTGCAGTTGAAGGTGTTCAACTCACCGTTCTCATCCGCGACCTGCGAACTCTTGATTTTGATGGGCAGGCCTTTACCAACCCTCGAGACTACATAATCCACGAGGGCGGCGTTGCTTCCCGCGTCTTTTGAGATCAGCTCATCCAGGTCGTAAGGCGTCTTGTATTCCATATAATAAAGGTACTTGTTGTCGCCTACCTGTTTGATGGTGCGGATAGTACTGATTTCGTGCCCCCAGACACAAGCAATGACAACAACGACAAGAAGGCAAAGGCCAAGCACAATGCCGAAAAACCATTTTAAAACTTTTTTCATATCACATAGGTATTTGGTTGGTTAAAACTGATTTCATAGACAAAAAAACTTACATCCTAAACACGCCAAACTGTTGCGGTGGGAAGGGTTGGTTCAAGGAAGCAGCGATGCCCAAAGCAAGGATTTTGCGTGTGTCGATGGGATCGATGATGCCGTCGTCCCAGAGGCGCGCCGTGCTGTAGAAAGCCGAGCCTTCGTAGTCGTATTTGGCTAAAATTTCTTTCTTCAACTGGGCGATTTCATCCTTTGGGACCTCCAAACCTTTGTATTTATACTGGTCTTCCTTTACCGTGGCAAGGACGCTGGCCGCCTGCTCGCCGCCCATGACGGAAATTTTGGCATTGGGCCACATAAACAGTAGGCGAGGACTATAAGCTCTGCCGGCCATACCGTAGTTGCCTGCGCCAAAAGAGCCACCGAAGATGACGGTAAACTTGGGCACGTTGGCATTCGAGACCGCGTGTACCATCTTAGCGCCATCTTTGGCGATACCGCCCTGCTCGTACTGCTTGCCGACCATGAAGCCTGTGATGTTTTGCAAAAACACCAAGGGGATGTTGCGCTGGCAGCATAGTTCGATGAAATGGGTGGCTTTCAGTGCCGATTCCGAGAACAACACACCGAAGTTGGCGATGATGCCCACTGGGAAACCCATCAAATGCGCAAAACCGCAGACGAGAGTGGTAGCATACCTTGACTTGAACTCCTGGAAGCGACTGCCGTCAACAATACGGGCGATGATTTCCCTCGGGTCGACGAGTTTGTGGAAGTCGATGGGGGCAAGGCCGTAAAGGTCGTGCGGGTCATATAAAGGTGCCTCAACAGGCAGCATGTCCAACTTTTGGCGGTGTGACTTCTCCAAGGTCTTGAAGATGTTGCGGCAGATCTGCAGGGCGTGTTGGTCATTCTCGGCCAAGTGGTCGGCCACGCCCGAAACGGAGGTGTGCATCTCGCCACCGCCCAATTCTTCCGCCGTAACGACTTCGCCCGTGGCGGCTTTCACCAATGGCGGGCCACCGAGGTAGATGGTGCCTTGATTGCGTACGATGATGGTCTCGTCGCTCATGGCGGGTACATAGGCTCCACCAGCAGTACACATGCCCATCACGATGGCGATTTGTGGGATGCCCATCGCCGACATGCGCGCCTGGTTGTAGAAGAAACGTCCGAAGTGGTCGCGGTCAGGGAAGACAGTGTCCTGTTCGGGTAGAAAAGCACCGCCGCTGTCGACCATATAGACGCAGGGCAGGTGGTTCTCCATGGCAATCTCTTGGGCACGGAGATGTTTCTTTACCGTGTATTGCATATAGGTACCGCCTTTCACTGTGGCATCGTTGGCCACGATGACGGCTTCACGTCCTTGGATAACACCGATACCCGTGATGATGCCAGCAGAGGGGAAGTCATTATTATATGTGCCGAAAGCAGCCATGGGAGACAACTCCAAAAACGGTGTATTCGGGTCAATGAGCAGGTCGATGCGTTCGCGGGCGAGCAGTTTGTTGCGTTTCTTGTGTTTGGCTATGGCGCTCTCGCCGCCGCCTTGCATGGCTTGCCCCATCGCCTCGCGGTATTGCGCCATCAAGGTGAGCATGTTCTGTTCGTTCTTCTTGAACTCCTCGGAGTTGGTGCGTATGTTGGATTTCAGGACTTGCATGGTGGTTGGATATTGAGCTAGTCGGAATATGATGCGACAAAAATAAGGATTTTTACTTCGACGTTGTCAAAAATTTCCGTTACGCCGCATAAAATGTTTATCTTTGCCGTTTCAAATTGACTTCATTGCGAGAGAAATGTCCGAAAAGAGTTCAAGCAAACGCCGTGTGGCAGGGTCTTATTTCATGTCGATGGTGAGCATCGCCTTGGTGCTTTTTCTTTTAGGCGTGTTTGCTCTGCTTATGATGCATGCCCAAAGGCTCTCCAACCATCTCAAGGAGAACATCGGTTTCGAGGTGGTGATGAATAGTAACGTCAAGGCAGACAAAATCTTGCAGTTGCAAAAAGAGCTCGATGCTATGCCCGCCGTGAAATCGACGGAATACATCACCAAGGAGGAGGCCATTCGCCGTTTGAGCGAAGATCTTGGCGAGGATTTCCTGAAATGGCTCGGTAACGAGGAGAACCCGCTACTACCTTCCATCGATGTACGCTTCAATGCCGAATGGGCGAACAACGATAGCATCGCTGTCATACAAGCCCGACTGCTCAAGAACACCGACATCAAGGAAATCTATTACCAGAAGTCGCTCGTTGGTCTCATCAACCAGAATGTGAGTCGCATCGGCATCGTGCTGATGGTAGCCAGTATCGTGCTGCTTACTATCTCCATTACGCTGATTCGCAATACAATACGGCTTAGAATCTATTCCAAGCGTTTTCTCGTCCGCAGCATGCAGCTTGTGGGTGCCACGTCTTCCTACATCCAACGTCCTTTCATTAGGGGTGGGAGGTTGCAAGGCTTCTTTGGCGGTTTGTTGGCGGATGTTTTGCTGGCACTGCTGCTTTACGGTCTCGACAAGCACATGCCAGAACTGTCTATCATTCAAGACTATATCATTATCGGTATAGTTTTCCTTGGCATCATCGTGTTAGGTGTTTTGCTCGGTGGACTCTCCACCCGTTTGGCCCTGCGGAAATACCTTCATGCTGACATCGACCGACTATATGTTTAAGCTCCAAATTTTAAATTATGAATTTTAAAATTTATAATCTTGAAATCTTGAAATTTGAAATACAACAAATATGGCAAAAGAAATGACAAAAACAAAGGCGAAAGCCCCCGAAGCCGCTGACAACCAAGATGCCATGCTCTTCGGCAAACAGAATTTCATCATCGTGCTCATTGGCATTGCCCTTATCGCCTTGGGCTTCATACTGATGATTGGAGGCGGCTCCGACAACCCTGATGTGTTCAATGAAAAAATGTTTGATTTCCAACATATTACACTTGCCCCGATTCTCGTTTTGGCAGGCTTTGTGGTGGAGATTGTAGCAATCTTTTGGAGGAAAAAGTAATGAGTTGGATACAAGCACTAATATTAGGCATTATTCAAGGCTTGACGGAGTACCTGCCCGTCAGTAGTAGCGGCCATCTGGCCATTGGTCAGGCGCTTTTCGGCCTTGAGGACGGCGAATCGAACCTCGCTTTCACCGTATTGCTTCACGTGGCCACCGTGCTCAGCACCTTGGTCATCCTGTGGAAGGAAATCGTATGGATTTTCCAGGACCTGTTTACCAAGCAATCGTGGCGTTCTTATCAAGGTTTAAACGGTGGCACGAAATACGCCATCAACATCCTTGTTTCGATGATCCCTGTGATGATTGTCGGCCTCTTTTTCAAGGACAAGGTGGAAGCGGTCTTTGGCTCGGGGCTGCTCATCGTGGGCATTATGCTTTTGGTGACAGCTTCGCTGCTGGCTTTTGCCTATTTCGCCAAACCGAGACAAAAAGAAACCATCAGTCCCATACATGCTTTTATCATCGGTATCGCACAGGCTTGCGCCGTGATGCCGGGACTGTCGCGCTCGGGCAGCACCATTGCTACGGGTTTGCTCCTTGGCAACAAAAAGGAAAAGTTGGCACAGTTCTCCTTCTTGATGGTCATCCCGCCTATTTTGGGTGAGGCGCTGCTCGACACCAAAGATATCCTGGAGGTCGGCTTCAGCCAAGCTATGAGTGGCATTTCGCCAGTGGCAGCCCTCGTTGGTTTCTTGGCGTCCTTCATCTTTGGCTGCATCGCCTGCAAGTGGATGATTGACATCGTGAAGAAGGGCAAGCTGATATGGTTTGCCGTGTATTGCGTCATCGTTGGCGTCGTCGCCATAATCTTTGCTTGATGTTCCATTTCGAAGAAGGCGAGGCCATCCTCATCGACAAGCCCTTGGACTGGACGTCGTTCGACACGGTCAACTTCATTCGTTCTCTGTTGAACCGCTGCTACGGCATCCGTAAGTTGAAGGTGGGCCATGCGGGTACATTGGACCCTTTGGCTACAGGTTTGCTCATCCTTTGCACGGGCAAGATGACCAAGCAAATCGACTCGTTCCAAGCACAGGTGAAAATCTATACGGGGACGATTCTCCTCGGTCAGACTACGCCAACCTTCGATTTGGAAAGTGAGCCGGATGCTTTCTTTTCCACCGATGGCATCACGCCTGAGCAAATCGAGGCCGCACGCTTGCAGTTCGTCGGTGACTTGAAACAATTTCCGCCCAAGTATTCCGCCATCAAGATCAAAGGGAAACGCGCCTTCGACTATGCCCGCTCTGATGAGGAAATCGAGTTGAAAGCCCGCGATGTCCGCATTGACGACTTCAAACTCAACCTCGACCGCTTCCCTGAACTTGATTTCGAAGTCACATGCAGCAAGGGCACCTATATCCGTAGCCTCGCCAACGATTTTGGTAAGGCTTTGGGCAACGGTGCCTGTTTAAAGTCTTTAAGACGCACCCGCATCGGTGACTTCCGCGTGGAAGATGCCTGGCCGCTGATGGAGCTGAAACAGCACATCATCGACACAGGCGACGAGTACAAGGCTTGGAAAAAGGAACAGCAGGAAAAAGAGCAAAAACAAAGCTGACAATCAATCTGTTAAGAAAAAATACTTGACAAAATTTCGTTTTTGTTGTATCTTTGTAGTTTATATCGGACGAAAACAACAACAATCCTATATCATAATGAAGTTATCCCAATTTAAATTCAACTTGCCCAGCGAGTTGATAGCATTGCAACCCATTCAGAACCGCGATGAGGCCCGTTTGATGGTCGTCGACCGCAAGACTGGAAAGATAGAACACCGTATTTTCAAGGACTTGGTGGATTATACGAAAGATGGCGACGTGTTTGTCATTAATAATACTAAGGTGTTCCCTGCCAAGCTTTACGGCGAGAAGGAAAAGACCGGCGCTAAGATTGAGGTGCTGCTGCTTCGCGAACTGGACCACGAGAGCCGTCTATGGGACGTGCTCGTCGACCCAGCCCGTAAGATCCGTATCGGCAACAAGCTTTATTTTGGCGAAGGCGACGAATTGGTGGCCGAAGTCATCGACAACACCACCTCGCGTGGCCGCACGCTGCGTTTCCTCTATGACGGCACCTATGATGAGTTTAAGAAGACCCTATCGGGACTCGGCCACACGCCCATCCCGAAGGAACTCAACCGTGATGAACGCCCCGAAGATGCCGAGGATTTTCAGACCATCTATGCTAAGGTGGAAGGTGCCGTGTCGGCTCCTACCGCTGGCATGCACTTCAGCAAGATTTTGATGAAACGCCTTGAAATCATTGGCGCTTCCTTTGCCGAACTGACGCTGCATCCTGGTATGGGCAATTTCCGTGACATCGAAGTGGAAGACCTCACCAAGCACAAACCCGACTCGGAAGAAATGTATATCGACGAGGACTGCTGCACCTTGGTCAATGAGGCCAACGCTCGCCACAACAACGTGTTTGCCGTGGGTACCACCTCGATGAAAGCCCTCGAAACGGCTATGACCATTGGCGGCAAAATCAAGCCCTACAACGGCTGGACGAACAAGTTCATTTTCCCGCCTTACACCTTCTCGGTGGCCAATTGCATGATAACCAACTTCCATCTGCCCAAGTCACCGATGATGATGGAGGTGGCCGCCTTTGCTGGCTACGACCTGTTGATGAAGGCTTACAAGGAAGCTATCGCCCAGAAGTACCGCTTCTTCACCTACGGTGATGCCATGCTAATCATTTAAGACATAATCAAATCAAATTAAATAAAATGAAAATCAAACATTTAGCATTCGTTGCCATTGTGGCTCTCGTGGCCACCGCTTGTGGCAACAAGACCACGGAACAGACCAAAGAGGAGCCTGTTCAACAAACCAATTTGTCGGACAAGTATGCCGAATACACTCTGACGACCGACATCAGCCACCTCAGCGACAACGAGCGTGAGATGCTGCAACTTCTTTTCGAAGCCGCTGACATCATGGACGGCCTCTTCTGGCAAGAGAACTACGGCGACAATGCCGAGCTGATGGCCCGCATTGGCGACAACCCTGACCTCATCAAGTTGGCCACCATCGCTTATGGCCCTTGGGATGGCCTCGACGGTAACAAATCCTTCGTGGAAGGCATTGGCCCGAAACCCGCTGGAGCGCAGTTCTATCCTGTCGACATGACCGACGAGGAATGGAACGCCTTCGACGACCCCAACAAGACCAGCCAATACACCATGATTGTCCGCGATGAGAACGGTGCCTTGAAGTGCGTGTGGTATCACGACTATTTCGCAGAGCAAATCAAGAAGGCTGCTTCTCTGCTTGACGATGCTTCTGAACTCGCTGGTGACGAGGAGTTTAGCGAATACCTGAAGCTGCGCGCTAAGGCTCTCCGTAACGATGATTACTTCGAAAGCGACATGCAGTGGATGGACGTCCGCAACAACAACATCGACATGGTTATTGGACCTATCGAGAACTACACCGACGCTCGTTTTGGCATCAAGGCCGCTCATGAAGCTTTCATCCTCATCAAGGACCAAGAGTGGACCAAGCAACTGGCTCGTTACGCCCAGTTTGTGCCCGAATTGCAGAAGCAACTGCCTGTGCCGGAAGAGTATAAGAAGGAAGTGCCCGGCAGCGATGTCGACCTGGCCGCTTACGACGTGGTTTACTATGCTGGTGACTGCAACGCCAACAGCAAGACCATTGCCATCAACCTGCCCAATGATGAGCGCGTTCAGCTGCAGCGTGGCACCCGCAAACTCCAGCTCAAGAACGCCATGCAGGCCAAGTTTGAAAAGATTCTGGAACCTATCGCTAAGGAGTTGATGACACCCGAGTCGATGGAACACATTAAGTTTGACGCTTTCTTTGCCAACGTGATGTTCCACGAGACCGCTCACGGCATGGGCATCAAGGAAACCATCACGGGCAAGGGCTCCGTGCGCGAAGCATTGGGTAACCAGTACAGCGCCATCGAAGAGGCCAAGGCCGATGTGTTGGGTCTTTACCTCGTTACCAAGCTCGCTGAAATGGGTGAGTACACCAATACCACGATGGAAGACAACTACACCACCTTCATGGCGAGCATCTTCCGTTCGGTGCGTTTCGGTGCTGCCAGTGCCCACGGTAAGGCCAATATGCTTACCTTCAACTACTTCCAGAACGAAGGTGCCTTCACTCGCAATGAAGAAGGTCTCTATGCCATTGATTTCGAAAAGATGAAGGTGGCGGTGGAGAAGTTGGCTGGCGACATCCTCAAGTGCCAAGGCAACGGTGACTACGAGGCTGCCAAAGCTTGGATGGGTGAGATGAGCGTTATCTATCCCGAGTTGCAGGCTGACCTCAACCGCGTCAACGAAGCCGGTATCCCTGTTGACATTTATTTCAACATGGGTCCCGACGTGTTGCTGAAGTGATGTCTTTTCCCCGGAAGGGCATCAATCAGTTTTTGGGTATAAGCGTTAAGCGGATGTTCGAAAAGGGCATCCGCTTCGTTTATTTCTACAGGTTGTCCATTGAACATCACCAACACGCGGTCGCTCATGAAACGCACCACGCTGAGGTCGTGGGAGATGAAGATGTAGGTGAGATTCCTTTCTTCCTTCAGTCGGTTCAGCAGGTTCAAGACTTGCGCTTGCACACTGACATCCAGGGCCGACACCGACTCGTCGCAGATGACCAGCCTCGGGTTGACCGCTAAGGCGCGAGCGATGCAAATGCGTTGGCGCTGGCCGCCTGAGAACTCATGCGGATAACGGTCGTAATGTTCGGCTTGCAAGCCCACTTGCTCCAGCAGATCGCAAACCATATCACGGCATTTTTTCTTGTCTTTTTCAATGTTGTGTACCAGCATGGGTTCGGCTATGGCTTCACCGATGGTGATGCGAGGGTTGAGGGAAGAGTAGGGGTCTTGGAAAACGATTTGAGCCTGCTTGCGGAAGTCGCGCAGGTCTTGTCCCTTTAAAGCCGTCACCTCGATGCCGTCGAACCACACCTTGCCGCCTGTAGGTTCAGCCAAGCGTAGGATGCTGCGCCCGAGTGTAGTCTTGCCGCAACCCGACTCGCCCACTAAGCCCAAGGTTTCACCCTCGTAAACTTCTAGGCTGACATCATCCACCGCTTTCACATGACCATAGACGCGGCTAAACACACCTTTGCGCAAAGGATACCAAGTCTTCAAGTTCTCCACTTTCAGTAAAGGTGTTTTTGAATAGAGCTGTTCCAAATGGGTCTTACGCTCCGCCTCCGTGATTTGCAGGTCGTGAAGAATCTGTTCCTTGCCGCCTTGCCATTGTCCATCAAGGAACTCTTTGACGATGGGTAGGCGTTTGAGCCGCACATCCATCGGTGGACGGCAGGCCAAAAGACCTTGTGTATAGGGGTGTTGTGGGTGGTTGAGGATTTGCTGCACCGCGCCGCGTTCGAGGATTTCTCCGTTGTGCATGACGGCGACGTCGTCGGCTATTTCTGCCACCACACCAAGGTCGTGGGTGATGAAAATCATACCCATGCCCGTCTCGGCTTGCAGCTTGCGCAAGAGCTTCAGGATTTCGAGTTGCACCGTGACATCCAAGGCTGTTGTTGGTTCGTCAGCAATGAGCAGCTTGGGGTTGCAGGCGATTGCCATAGCGATCATCACACGTTGCTTCTGTCCACCCGAAAGTTCGTGAGGATAGTTGTCATAAATAACTTCGGGCCTGGGTAGCATCACCTGCTTGAAAAGGCTGATGACACGTTGCTTGGCCTCGGTTTTGCTCACCTCTTCGTGTTGCAAAATCATCTCCGACACCTGAAATCCGCATTTGTAAACGGGATTCAGCGAGGTCATCGGCTCTTGGAAAATCATCGAGATGCGCTTGCCACGCACGTCGGCCATCTGGTCTTCATTGAAATCCTTGATCTCCTCGCCTTCGATTTGGATACTGTCGGCAGTGATGCGGCTGACCCTATCGTTCAGCAGGCGCATGACGGCCAGCGAACTCACCGATTTGCCCGATCCCGACTCACCCACAAGGCCTAATGTCTTGCCCGCAAACACGTCAAGGTCGATGCCGTGCACGGCTTCGTTCCATTTCCCATCGCGGGAAAAGGAGACTTTGAGGTTACGAACGGACAAAAGCGGATTGGGCATCTTGCTAGATTTGATGCAAAGGTATCAAAAAAATGTGTACCTTTGTAGAAAATATCCAGCCATGAAGAAAACCTTCTTTTTCTTGTTTGCTTTGATGCCCATGATGGCATTTGCACAGTTCGATACTTTTTTTGTCGAAGCCTCGCTGCGTGTTGACTATTGCCTCACGGGCAATCAGAAAGAGACCACTTATTCCTTGAAGGAACTGATTCGTGAGCCGTATTGGAGCGGTTCAAAGACCAACCTTGTCGACAATCTGGAGTTTGGCAACTACATTGTCCGCGTGTATGAGGCAGGGACGGATAACCTGCTGTTTTCCAAAGGTTACCAGAATCTTTATGGTGAATGGACCTCCACCATTGAGGCCCAGACACTCACCAAGACTTTCGAGGAGTCGGTCATTGTGCCCTTTCCCAAGGTGAAGGTCGATATAGTGTTGCTGCGCAAGACTTGGGAGGGAGAACTGGTTGAGGGGATGCGCTTCACTGTCAACCCCGACGACTATTTCATCCGCAATTATAATGATCTCCATCTGCCCGTTTACGATGCTTGGATTGGCAACAAGGACTACACAAAAGCCGTCGACATTGTTATCCTGCCCGAAGGCTATACGCAAGCTGAGATGGGCAAGTTCATCAAGGACTGCGACTTTTTTGTGGAGAGTCTGTTCGGTTATGCGCCCTACGACCGTTATCGTGAGAGCTTCAACGTGCGTGGCGTGATGGTGGCTTCCGAAGAAAGCGGATGCACTATGCCTGGCGACCACATCTACAAGAACACGGCGATGCGCTTTAGCTTCTGGACTTTCGACAGCGAGCGTTACTGCATGAGCACCGACAACCGCGACATCCGTGACCTGGCGGGACAAGTGCCCTACGACCAGATTTATATCCTCGTCAACACGGAGAAATATGGTGGTGGCGGGATTTACAATTTCTATTGTTCCAGTGCAAGCAGCAACGACCGTTCAAGCGATGTCATCATCCACGAGTTTGGCCATGGTTTTGCAGGATTGGCCGATGAATACTACTATGCCGGTGCCTCCGAACACATGTATAATCTTGCCGTGGAGCCCTGGGAGCCTAACATCACCTCGTTGGTCGACTTCAGCAACAAGTGGGGCGACATGATGGACAAGGAGACCCCCGTGCCGACACCGCGTGAGAAGAAATACAGACAGACCATAGGTGTATTTGAAGGCGGCGGCTACGAGCCGGAAGGTATGTATAGTCCCTACATGGACTGCTTGATGAATTCTTTCAAGGGCCATGAATTCTGCCCCGTCTGCCAACGCGCCATCGAACGAATGATTTTATATTATTCGAAATAATGATATTGAGGGCAGACACACGGGTCTGCCCCTACAATCAACTCTAAACTTTCAACTGTCTCTCAACTCTCAACTTTGAACTACCTAGACATCATAATCGCCATCATCCTCTTCCTCTTCGGATTCAAAGGTTTCCGAAAGGGCCTGATTATCGAGGTGGTCACGCTGCTGGCTTTTGCTGTGGGCATCTATGGTGCCATGCGTTTCTCCGATTTCACTGCGGAGCATCTGCAAGAGTTCATGGAAATCAATCCAAAATACCTCAACACCATCGCTTTTGTGCTGACTTTCATCCTTTTGGTGATTGCCGTTAATATTCTTGGGCGTTGGGTGACCAGTTTGGTTAAGGCCATGAACCTGAACTTCTGGAACAAATTGGGCGGGTTTGTTTTCGGTGCGGCCAAGGGGGTGTTGTTGTGCAGTGTCCTTGTGTTGGTGCTCAACAATTTCCAGTTGATTGGCGTGGTGAAAGCTGAGGTGAGGGAACAGTCGAAACTCTATCCCTACATTGAGAAGACGGTGCCTTACGTCTATCGTGGTTTCGATTTGGTGAAAGATTATGCTAAGGAGGTCTTACCCGTGGAAGACGATACCTCGCCCGAGGAGGAAAAAGAAACAACGGAACCCGAAAGCCCCGTTGTTTGAATCTGTCGTATCGTTTTTTAAATCACTCCGCGTTCCAACAGTGTCATTATCGTTTCAATCTCGTCGTCTTCGGGGTTGGTGTGCGGGTCGTATTTCGACTTCAGGTTATAGCCCCACAGCCGTGCGAAGCCTTGATAGAAGAAAGCGCGGAACTTGCCTCGGAGCTCTTGGACGACCTGATAGCTGGTGTGGCTTGTCTCTCGGTCGATAAGGCGGATGAGGATAGCACCTTGCGAGAAGGTCATGTTCTTCAGGTCTTGGGTGTATTGCGCTGTGATTTCATCCTCTGCCTGTTTCATTGCACGGCGACGCTCAGCGGCATTGGAGATGGAGGCCAAGAGCGAGTCATATTCCTGCATCTTCGCGCCTGCCAGTTTGGCGTAGGGGTATACCTTCTTCACGTTGGCGGCCAGACGACGTCCCTTGTTGGTCTCGGTGATTTGCAGGTAGCGTTGCATCAGGTCGATGTCCACCTCGGGCAGATAGACAATCAGCGTGGTGTCACCGTTTTCCTCAATGCGGCCGTAGACGACAGTGCCTTTGATGGGCTCTTCGGGTTTGGAGAAGTCGACCACACTCGATTTCGGCTCGGTGGATGTTGTGACTTTGTTGTGCCCTCCCATACCTACTATCCTCAATTGGGCGTTTCCTGTCAACGCCATCATGACGATTACTGCGATTAAGGCTATTCTTTTCATGGCAATCGGTGTTTTCTTTGTTCAACGCTGTGGATATTGCAAGTATTGTGCCAAACGAAAAAAGCATCGGTGAACCGATGCTTTTTTGTCTTTTTGCGCTTTGAATCAGTCACCTACATGTAGCTTTTGCAAGCCCGACTTCTCTAGCTTGGCTTCAGCATAGGCTCGGTCGATGACCAGCTCCGTAGCGTTGATGTCGGAGGGCATCTCGAACATGGCATCGTTGAGAATGGCTTCCATGATGGAACGCAATCCACGTGCGCCCACCTTAAACTCGATGGCTTTCTCCACCACGAAGTCAAGCACCTCGTCCTTGATGACCAGGTTGATGTGGTCCATCGCGAAGAGCTTCTGGAACTGTTTCACCAAAGCATTCTTCGGCTCGGTGAGGATGCGTTTCAGTGCGTCCTTGTCCAAGGGGTTGAGGTGGGTGATGACGGGCAGACGGCCAACAATCTCCGGAATCAGGCCGAATTTTTTCAAGTCGGCAGGGGAGAGGTATTGCAACATGTTATCCTTGTCGATGACTTCGTTGCCACCTGTGCCATAGCCGATGACATTGGTGCGTTTGCGTGCCGCGATGATGCGCTCGATGCCATCGAAGGCACCACCGGCGATGAAGAGGATGTCCTTGGTGTTGACGGCAATCATCTTCTGCTCGGGGTGCTTGCGTCCTCCTTGGGGCGGCACATTGACGATGGAGCCTTCAAGGAGCTTCAGCATCGCTTGTTGCACGCCCTCGCCCGATACGTCGCGGGTGATGCTGGGGTTGTCGCTCTTGCGTGCGATCTTGTCGATTTCGTCGATGAAGACGATGCCGCGTTCGGTGGCCTTCACGTCGTAGTCGGCAGCTTGCAGCAGCTTGACGAGGATGTTCTCCACATCTTCACCCACATAACCGGCTTCGGTGAGCACGGTGGCATCGGCAATGGCGAAGGGCACGTTGAGCATCTTGGCAATAGTGCGTGCCAGCAGGGTCTTGCCTGTGCCGGTCTCGCCCACGAGGATGATGTTCGACTTCTCGATTTCCACCTCGTCGGCTTCCACTTTCTGGCTGATGCGCTTGTAGTGGTTATAGACCGCTACAGCGAGTGTGCGCTTGGCTTCGTCTTGCCCGATGACATACTGGTCGAGGAAGCGCTTGATTTCGGTGGGCTTCTTCAAAGTCATGCCCGAAGGCGTGTAGCCCTTCTGCAGCTTCTCGCCAAACTGCTCCTTGACGATAGCATGGGCTTGTTCGGCGCAGCTGTCGCAAATCTCGGCTTCGATGCCTTGTATGAGCAGACGTACCTCAGAGGCTTTCCGCCCACAAAAAGCGCAAACACCTGACTTCTTTGTCATCGTTTTTAGGCTTGTTTCTTGATGAGCACTTCGTCAATCATGCCGTAGGCTTTGGCTTCCTCAGCGGTCATCCAATAGTCGCGGTCGCTGTCGGCCCACACCTTGTCGTAGGTCTGGCCCGAGTGCTTGGCGATGATTTCGTACAATTCCTTTTTCAGCTTCTGGATCTCGCGTGCCGTGATTTCAATCTCGGTGGCTTGGCCTTCCACACCGCCCATGGGTTGGTGAATCATGATGCGGGAGTGGGGCAGGGCAGAACGCTTGCCTTTGGTGCCGGCGCACATCAACACGGCGGCCATCGAAGCGGCCATACCCGTGCAGATGGTGGCGACCTCAGGATTGATGAACTGCATGGTGTCGTAGATGCCCAAACCAGCATACACGCTGCCACCAGGTGAGTTCAGGTAGATGTTGATGTCGCGCTTCGAGTCGGTCGACTCAAGGAAAAGCAGCTGGGCTTGGATGATGTTGGCCACATAGTCGTCGATGGCGGTGCCAAGGAAGATGATGCGGTCCATCATCAGGCGGCTGAACACGTCCATCTGCGCCACGTTGAGCTGACGCTCTTCGATAACGGTGGGGCTGATGTAGCCACTGTTGTTGATCTTGGAGATGTATTGCTCAAGGCCGAGGGTGTTCAGGCCGATGTGCTTGGTGGCGTATTTGAAAAATTCGTTGTTCATTTTGTTCGAATAGTTTTTTGGTTATAGAGTTCTTTTAGTTGCCATTGGCTCATGGCTATAGGCCATAGTTCTTACTTCTTCTTGGCTTTCCTTTCCTTCTCCAGCTTCTTCATGAAGTCGGCAGAGGTGGTCTCTTCGTAGTTGATGTTCATCTTGCCCTTCAGGAAGGCAGTCATCTTGACATCAGCGAGTTGGTTCTTGAGGCCGCTCACCTGTTGTTGGTCCTTGAGGTAGTTGGCGGCAATCTTATCGAGGTTGGCCTTCATATCGTCTTCCAAGGTGGCGTAGTCGATGCCGGGGAAGATTTGCTTCAGCACGAAGTCCTTCACTTCTTCATCCTTGATGATGAGCTCGGGGTTAGCTTTCACGATGGCGTCTTCGATGAGCTGCCAACGCAGACCCTTCACGTAGTCGTTATCATAGTTCTTCTCGATGTCCTCGGGAGTAATCTTGCCTTGACTGTTGTCTACAATCCAACGCTTCATGAAGGCATCGGGCAGGTCGAACTTCACGGCGGCCACCAGCTCGTCAATCATCTTGTTGAAGAGGATGGGGTCGGTCTCGGCCTCATGCTGCTTCTCCATCTCGGCTTTGACGGCCTTCTTGAAAGCGTCGAGATCCTTGATTTCCTGGTTGGGGAAGATCTTCTTGAAGAACTCCTCGTCCAGCTCGGGCTTCTCGTTGCGGATGGCGTCGTCGATGATGATGTTGAAGTCGCTGCCAGCGGGAGCGTCACTGCCCAAAACCTTGGCGGCTTCCTCTTCGGAACCGAACACCTTTGCGAAGTTGACGATGAACTCAGCACCCACTTCCTTGTCGATGAATTTCTTTCTCTGGGTCTTGTTCTTGATTTGGCTCAGGTTGAAGTAGACGCCGTCTTTCTCGAAACCGCCTTCCACTTCCTTGCCGTCCTTGGCTTCGCGCACCTTGATTTCGAGGCGGTCGTCTTCACCGACGGTCTCGGGGTGACTGGTGTTGGGGTTGCGTTGCAGGAGG
Source organism: uncultured Bacteroidales bacterium (assembly GCA_937902805.1). GTDB lineage: Bacteria > Bacteroidota > Bacteroidia > Bacteroidales > F082 > Limimorpha. The sequence continues at coordinate 1,478 of CALEMB010000121.1, read as the reverse complement.
TCTTCAATGACCTTGTCCACTTCCTCGTCAGTGGGGACGATATGGTAGAAGTCGACCATCGTGTTGGTGAAATCGATATTGATTTCGGGACGCAGGGCAGCTTCAAAGTAGAAGTCCATGTCGTCTTCCTTTTCAAGGTCGGCAGGCTGCTGCAGTTCAATGTCGCTGAGCGGATAGCCGAGGAGGTCGAGCTTATTGTCGAAGATATGCTTGTTGAGGTTTTCGGAGACCACGGTGTTCAGTGCTTCCATTTTTGCGCTGGCGCCGTACATCTTTTTAATCATACCCATGGGCACCATTCCGGGACGGAAGCCTGGGACGTTGGCCCTATGCCTGAGTTGCTTCAATGACTTTTCTAACGCTTCTTGGTAGTCTTCTTTTACTACGCTAATCTTGATGGAGATCAGGTTGTCTCCCTTCGTGCTTTGTGTGATGTTCATTTTAAAATATTGATTATCTTTAACTTGTGCGGATGAAGGGACTCGAACCCTTACTTCGTGAGAAACTAGATCCTAAGTCTAGCGCGTCTACCAATTCCGCCACACCCGCGTTTTTGAGGGCGCAAAGATACAACTTTTTTGGGAATTGCACCTTAATTAATATTTCAATTGCTCGTTTTTGCCGCTTTGCGTCATTGCGAGGAGGAACGACGAAGCAATCCAGAGAGTAAGCTTGTTTTCTGGATTGCTTCGTTCCTCGCAATGACGAGAAGCAGATTAGTTTTTCACGTCCAGTGCGTCTCGTAATGCGTTTCCGATGAGCATAAAGGCCAACACCAACAGCATGATGGCGATGCCGGGCAGGATGGCAAGATAGGCCGCATCAAGGATGATGAAGGCGTAGTTTTCCTTGATCATGCTGCCCCACGACGGCATAGGTGGTTGCACGCCAATGCCCAAGAAACTCAAACCCGCCTCAAGCAGAATGGCGGAAGCGAAGTTGGCTGCTGACACCACGATGATAGGGTTGAGGATGTTGGGAAGGATATGCCTGAAGATGATGCGCAAATCCTTGAAGCCTAAGGCTCGGCCTGCCTCTACGAAAGTAGTCTCACGGATGGAGAGGATTTGTCCACGCACGATGCGCGCCACCTCGACCCACATCGTCAAACCGACGGCGATGAACACCTGTGCGATACCTTTGCCTAAGGCGAAGGTGATGGCGATGACGAGCAATAGGGTAGGGATGGACCACACCACATTGATGAACCACACCACCGCATCGTCAACTTTGCCGCGAAAGAAGCCACCCAAGCTGCCCATGACGATGCCGATCATCAGGCTGAGCAACACAGCGATGAAGCCCACGGTGAGGCTGATGCGGCTGCCCAACACCAGGCGGCTGAGGAAATCACGGCCAAACTGGTCGGTGCCGAGAAGGAACTTGCGGTGCTTCACGCAATGGCTTCTTATATAGGTGTCGGCTTCCTCCGCCGAAGCGAAAACAGAGGTCCCTGAGCCTGTCGAAGGGCCAGATCG
>CALEMB010000120.1 GCA_937902805.1 uncultured Bacteroidales bacterium | reverse complement strand
CCATTAGAAAGCACGTCGGTGAGCATCACGGCGGGGCCACCAGCGTGAGTTACCACGGCGCAACGCTTGCCTTTGATCTCGGGGTGCATGAAGACACCGCAGACAGTAGTCAGCTCTTGACGGTTCTGGCAACGCTCGATACCTGCCTTGCGGAACAAAGCATCCACAGCGGCATCATTGGTAGCCAAAGCACCCGTATGTGAAGAAGCGGCACGCGAACCAGCAGCGCTACCACCACTCTTGATGGCGGCGATGTGGCAGCCTTTGTTTATGAGGTTACGGCTATGCTTGAGCAAACGCTGCGGATCACCAATCTTCTCCATATAAAGCATGATGACTCGCGACGACTTCTCAGGGTCGAAGGTCTCGTCCAAGTGCTCCAGCACGTCTTCAATGCCCAACTGAGCGCTGTTGCCCACTGCCCAAACACTGTTGAACTTCAGGCCATTGCTAATGCCGTATTCCTTGATAAACACGGCCGTAGCACCTGAACCCGTGATGAAGTCGACGCCATGAGGGTCAAGCGTCGGGATGGGTGTGTCGAAACAGCCAGCGTAGTTCACGTTGAGGAAGCCCGTGCAGTTGGGGCCAATCAACGAGCCACCCACACTGTTGATGGTGTCAACGATGTGTTTCTCAATCTCAGCGCCTTCGTGGCTCTCCTCCGAGAATCCGGCACTGATGATGATGAAACCTTTGCAGCCTTTCTCCTTGGCCAGCACGTCCACAGTATGGGCACAGAACTTGGCGGCGATGCACAACAAAGCGCAATCCACTTGTGGCAAGTCTTCGACCTTGGCATAGCATTTCACGCCCTGCACTTCGGTCTCTTTTGGGTTAACGGCGTAGACCTGGCCTTTGAAAGGGCTCTCCAAGAGGTTCTTCAGCGACTTTCCGCCAGGTTTATGAACGTCACTAGATGCACCGCAAATGACGATGCTTTTCGGGTTAAGTAATTCTCTTGCTATCATAACAATACAGATATTTGTTGCAACAAAAATAATTTGCTGCAAATATAACCAAAATAACGAAACGGAAAAACAATCAATGCCAGTTTTGCAATCTTTCTTCGCAATCCAGCAGCAATTGGTAATGAATCCTATTGAAAAGTCCCATTTTGCAGAGCAACTCAATGTCCTCGTGGCTCATCCACATCACCGAGTCAACCTCGTCCTTTTGCAGGCGCAGCATTTCAACCGGGACGTTGCTTTTTAGCATATAAAGAAGTGTAAACTTGTAGTCGTACCGCCTGATTTTCACCAGTTTCAACTCGCTTTTCGTTGCCGAGAGGCCGATTTCCTCCTTCATCTCACGCAACATAGCCTGTGCAAAATCACGCTCGCCACTCTGCACATGGCCTGCCGTGGTGGAATAGTAATTGCCCTTTCGTGGGGCCACTTTTTGAATCAGATATTTCCCTTGGTCATTGTAGACATAGACAGCCACGATGGGGATCATCAAACCGGGAGGGACACGTCGTCCACGCTCGATGGTCTGTCCCGTAAACTTCAGGTCCTTGTCGTACAAATCCAAGATTTCCATGGTGCGACCCGTTTTTATCACTGTTGCTGCTCATAGCAATCGGCTAAAAAGTCATGACCCATCACCTCCGAAATACGTATTAGTTGGTCGATGCCGATGCTTTCGCGCCTAAACAGCTTGTAAATGTTCGACTTTTCGCAATAGATGGACTTAGCCAACCAGGCCACAGTTCTCCCCTGTTTTTCCATCTCTTGTTGAATCATATTCCCAATATGCAAATCTTTCTTGTAGGAAAACATAGAATTGCGTTTTTGTTGTCAGCGACTTACTTGGCAAACATATCCTTGATGCCACCCAGTGAGCCTAATAGATTGGTAGCTTCATAAGGCAGATAGACCGTCTTATTATCTTGTCCGCCAGCCACTTCTTTCAATGTATCAATATACTTGACAGCCAACAGGTAGTTGACGGGATCGGCACCACGATCGGAGACGGCTTCGGCAATGTTGCGGATGGCAGCGGCTTCGGCTTCGGCCTGTAGTACCTTAGCGCGGGCTTCACCTTCGGCCTTAAGGATGTTGGCCTGCTTCTCAGCCTCGGCAGCATTGATTTCAGCCTGTTTCTCACCTTCAGAGTTCAGGATTTGAGCTTGTTTCTCACCTTCTGCCTTCAAGATTTCAGCACGACGGTTACGTTCGGCCTGCATCTGAAGTTCCATGGTACGGCGAATACTCTCAGGAGGCGTAATATCTTGCAGTTCGACACGATTCACTTTTACACCCCATTTGTTCGTGGCATCGTCAAGCACATTGCGGAGCTTAGAGTTGATGGTGTCACGCGAGGTCAGGGTTTCGTCAAGTTCCATCTCACCCACCACGTTACGCAGGGTGGTTTGGGTCAACTTCTCAATGGCCAAAGGCAGGTTCTGAATTTCGTAGACGGCCTTCATCGGATCGACTATCTGGAAATACAACAAGGCATTGATTTCAGTCATCACATTATCCTTGGTAATAACACTCTGTTTATCAAAGTCATACACCTGCTCGCGCATATCAATATGGTCGGTGATATGCGGTCTGCCGTCCTGACGGCGTGAATAAGTGCTTTTGGCCCGTTCAACGATGGGAAGGATGACATTGATACCAGCATTGAGGGTGCGGTTGTACTTGCCAAGGCGTTCGACAATCATCGATTCCGATTGGGAAACGATCTTGATTCCCTTAAGGACGTAAATGACGACGAAGACAACCAATACGATGAGGAAGATGTTTAAAGCAGTCATGATGTTTATTGTTTTACGGTTACTATTATACTATCCATTTTGACGATTTCAACGGACGATCCTTTTTCGATAATGGAACCATCTTCAGACACGGCTTTCCAGTCGTCGCCATCGATGGCCACGCGACCCGTGTGCTGTTCCGCATTGATGCGTTCCGACACGACACCTTTGCGCCCGATGATTGCCTCTGCATTAGTTTTCACATCTTTTGATTTCCTATCCATGAACTTCAGCATGAAAGGACGTAGGAAAATGAATGTGAGCAGCGAAACGACAGCAAAGATGACAATCTGCCATGTGACACCCGCACCCAATCCAGCAGCAAGGGCCGAAAAGCCCGCTCCAATGGCAAAACAGATGGCTCCAAATGTGGCAGAGCAAATCTCAAAGATAACTAGTGCGATGGCTGCAATAAGCCAAATTTGATATGCTTCCATAGATTATTATGTTTTGACGATGCAAATATAATCAAATTCCACATACAAAAAAAAGGTTGCAATGTTGCAACCTTTCAATTTTGGTTTAAATCCATTTCACCAGCGGGAAGTCCTGTCGGTGAGGCAGCATCGCGTTGGTAGGATAGACACGGAAAGTGAAATCATACACCCCGGCACGAGTAATTGGCAACTTGATGTAATACTTCACCCAGCCATCGCCCGAGTCGACACGCTTCATCTCCTCCACCGTCTTGATTTTCACCTCATTATCATTGTCCTTCCTGCCAATTAACAGCTCAATGGCCAAGTCACCAGGCTCAAGGTCGGCCGTAAGCAAAGTAATTTCTGCAATGAACTGTTCACCGAAGGTCAAAGGACGCACATTGGTGTCGGGCAAAATCAATGACTTCACCTCCACCTTGTCCCAATTGTTGCGCACACGCGTCTTCCATGCACTGATTTCAAAGGCCTTTTGGTAACGGTTGGCACGCATCCAGTTGGTGCGCTCGATCAGCTTGTTGTAATACTGCTCGAAGTAGTCGTCCATCATACGTTTCATCGTAAAGCGCGGCGAAATTTCGTTAAGGCACTTCTTCATGGCTGCCACCCAACCTGTCGGAATCTCTTGCACGTTGCGAGCGTAATAAAGCGGGACAATCTCATTTTCAAGCGTGTTATAAATTGTCTCGGCATCCATCTCATCCTGATATTGCTGGTTCTGATAGGTTCGCTTTTCCTGAATGGCCCAGCCGGCATCGGGACGATAACCCTCAGCCCACCAACCGTCAAGGACAGAGAAGTTCAGTACACCGTTCATCACGGCTTTCTCACCGCTCGTACCCGAGGCTTCCAACGGACGAGTTGGCGTGTTGAGCCATACATCCACGCTACTGGTCAGGCGGGCACCGAGTTCCATATCATAGTTACTGATAAACAATATCTTACCAATAAACTCAGGACGGCGCGAGATGTCTATGATCATTTTGATGAGATCTTGACCTGCTTTGTCGTTAGGATGCGCCTTACCTGCAAAGAGGAATATGACGGGGCGCTTCGGGTCGTTGACAAGTTTCGAGAGGCGTTCCAAGTTGCCAAACAACAGGTGGGCGCGTTTGTAAGTGGCGAAACGACGGGCAAAACCAACAATCAAGGCATTTTCGTTCAAGTTATTGACGGTCTGCATAATGAGTTTCGGGCTTTCCTGACGCTGCCGCATATCTTCTTTAATCTTCTCTCCAAGATAAACAATCAGTTCGTGCTTCAGCTGCCTACGGATATCCCAAATCCTGGCATCCGACACCTCGTTGATTTTTTCCCACATTTTCACATCCGACTGATGGTCAATGTAATCATGGCCAAAGGTCTCCTTAAAAAGGCATTGCCAGAGACGGTTGCTCCATGTGGGCAGATGCACGCCATTGGTGACATAACCGATATGGTTTTCCTCGGCGAAATAGCCAGGCCACAACGACTTGAACATCTCCCTTGACACACGTCCGTGGATCTTACTCACACCGTTCACCTCTTGGCTGAGGTTAGTAGCCAACACGCTCATCGAAAACTTCTCGTTCGGGTCGCTGGGATTGAAACGTCCTAAGCCCATGAAGCGTTCCCAACTGATGTTCATGCGGTTGGCATAGTGCGGCATGTAGGTACGAATAAGGTGTTCTTCAAAGGCATCGTGACCAGCAGGCACGGGTGTGTGCGTGGTGAACAAAGTAGATGTCCTGACCAACTCAAGCGCAACGTCAAAATCGAGATTGTGCTTGTTGATGTAAACACGCAGGCGCTCCAAGCCACTGAAGGCAGCATGGCCTTCATTGCAGTGATAAATCGTGGGTTTCAAGCCCAAGGCTTCGAGCAAGCGGATGCCGCCCACGCCAAGGAACATCTCTTGCTTGATACGCATTTCGGGGTCGCCGCCATAGAGTCGACTCGTGATGCCACGGTCCTCAGACGAGTTCTCGTCAATGTCGGTATCCAAAAGGTAAAGTCCTACCCTACCCACATCGACACGCCAAGCTTTGGCATAGACCGAACGACCGGGAAAAGCGATGCTCACCAATATCCATTCTCCTTTATCATTGAGCACAGGCTGCAACGGCAATTGTGAGAACTTCTGCGGAATGTACTCGGCTCTTTGTTCACCGGAGACTGAAATCTCCTGGGCAAAATATCCATAACGATACAACAGGCCGATACCCACCATGTTGGCGTTGCTGTCGGAGGCTTGCTTCATGTAGTCGCCAGCGAGGATGCCGAGGCCGCCAGAATAGATTTTGAGGCTCTTCATCAAGCCGTATTCCATGCTGAAATAGGCGATGAGATCCTTCTGTTGCGTCGGTTGCGACATGTAGTTCTTGAACTTATCATAAACCCTATTCAGTCGGCCGACGAAATCTTCATTGCTCTCAAGGGAAGCAATTTGTTCAACGGATAGACCTTCCATCATGGCGACAGGGTTTTGCTCCGTGGCTTTCCACGCTACCGGGTCGATGGACTCAAAGAGTTCGATGGCATCCACATTCCAGCACCACCAGATATTGTGCGACAGTTCCTCCAACTTCTTGATCTCCTCCGAATATACAGGCTTCACCAGCACCTTTTTCCAGCTCGGAGTATCATTCTTGTGGTAGACCACCTCATGCATCAAATCGGCGTATGGCACCGGTTCCATCATATAGTGACGGCCACCCGACTTCTCGAGAGCCACATCCCAAGCCTTTTTATAGCTGGTAATCAAGTCCTTCCACAACAGTTTCTCGGCCACCTTCAACGCAGATTCCGAAACCTTGGCCATACCCTTTTCAGTCATACCCAAGAAACGACGCATGGCATTGACAATGTCGTCAATCACCTGATTGGCATCGCCATCCTGACGGTGCGCCACGATAACAGCATCATTTTCACTGCAATATTGATTCACAAACTTACCAAAGCCAGAAACATCTGTGGTCAAAGTCGGGATGCCCAAAGAGATACTTTCCAACGGTGTGTAGCCCCAAGGTTCGTAATATGAGGGAAACACCGAGAAATCGAAGGCAGAAAGGAACTCCGAATAGGTGATATTGAAAATACCATCGTTGCCGTTGAGATAGGCGGGCACAAACATCACCTTCACCTTGTCGTTCGTATCGTTCTGCAAGCCTGAGTTACGCAAGGTATTCAGGATAGCATCGTTCTCATAATCAAAGACATGATGCGTAGCGGGAAAGTCGGTATGACCCATGATGGAATTGCTGCCATCAAGACGATGCTGCAAATCTTTCGACGGGCCAGCTATATTGCTTGGCACAGCAATCACGCCCAGAACGGTACGGTTGAGGCTCTTATCCTCATTCAGCCGGCGCAGTGCCTCAATAAACAAATCGATACCTTTGTTCTTAAACTCATAGCGTCCACTATTGATAACCATCAGGCATTTGCGGTCGATAGGCTCACCGCACAATGTCTCAGCAATATGAAGGACCTTCTCTCGTGAGGTCTTCCGCAGTTCGGCAAAGGCCTCCACATCTTTACGCAGAGGATGGTCGATGCCGTTAATGGTAATCACATCAGGCTTGCGATAGAGGAACTGCTCGCACTCCTGCGCCGTAATGTCGCTCACCGTTGTGAATGCGTCGGCGTTCTTGGCGGCTTTCTGCTCCATTGACTGCTGCGACACAATGTTGAATTGCATGGCCATCACCGAGGGTAGGTACGATTTCAAGTTTTCGTACAACGGCAATCCGTTGCCCGAAATGGCGCGGCCGAGATAGGTGGCATGCGTGGTGAAAACCGTAGCAATCTGCGGACAATGTTCCTTCAAGTATAGCACACCAGACCCTGTCATCCACTCGTGGAAATGCGCCACGATGTTGCTAGTTTGCTGCAAGAAGAAGTTGCAGAAACTCTCGATTACCTGACCAGCAGCATAACCAAACAATACAGGCTCAACATAGTCCCACTGGCCACGGATGCTATCTAGTTCATACTGATCCCAGAGATGTGTAAGTATCTCATTTTTGGATTGATACAAAGTCGTATAGTCCACCAAAATGGCTATCGGGCTGCTTTGGATTTTCCAACGTCCAATACGGAATTTCAGGCCTTGCGCTAAAGCCCGTTCGCGCCATTCGGGAAAGAGTTCGTTATCCTCAACAAAATAAAGCGTCTCGTGCGCTTCCTTCACCACGTCAGGCCCAACGGTGATGTAATGGTCACCAAGCAACTGGTGCACCGTATTCGACTTCGTGGAGAGCACCGTGTAGATGCCACCCACCATATTACATACTTCCCAACTGGTTTCAAAAAGGTATTCGGGGTTTTTCATTTCAGATTATATGATTCAAAATTTAAGATTTAAAACTCAATTTTATTCCGCCTTCGCCTTCCGTTTCGATAATTTATCCGCCCTATCAGCGAAATCCGTCAACACATTCATGTAGTTGATATAAGCGTCATACGGGGAAGCATACGGGCTGAAATATTTGTGAACCACGCCATCGGAGAGCCACTTCGTACACATGTAGTAGAAATGGTCAGATGTCTGTAGCTCGAGCCAGTCCTGCTGCAGCTCCTCGTCCTTGATGCGGCGCACCTTGGCTGAGAGGTCATACAAAGCACGGTAGGCATCGTCCTGCAAAGGGTTACCGAGCCAAGCCGTCAAGTCACGCTCTTCATCGCTCCACGACAGCACATTAGGCACGTTGACCGCACTTACGGGTTGCAATTTCTTTGCCAGCTCCTGCGGGGTGGCAAACTTGAACTTGCTACCCTTGAGGATGACCTCAGGCAAGCGCTCCATGAAATTGAAGATGCCCGTCTCCGCCGATTGGTGTTCGCCAAAGGTCTCATAGTCCATAAAGATGTTGACCACTTCTTCCTCCTCGGGCAAGGCATTCAGCCAGTTGACGAAGTCCTCAGCACGGAAACCGTCCTGCACGAAACGGAAAGCAATCTCGTCGCTGAACTTGAAATTGCGCAGCAAAACCTTCATTTTCGGATTGATGGCATTAGCATACATATAGTTGGGGCTCTTCCAACCCAAAATGTGTTTGGCGCCCTCGGTAAGCATAAGGTTGTAGCCCATGTCAGCCACCGCTGCACCGATTTCGTCACTATAGATTAACTCGGTGTTACGGAAGGTTTTCGGCGTAACTCCAAACACTTCTTTCATCTTGTGCTTGTGCGCCGTCACCTGCTTTTTGAACTCGTCTGGGTTGTTCAGTGAAGCCAAGGAATGTGCGTAAGTCTCAGAAAGCACCTCCACCTTGCCTGTGGCAACCAGTTTCTGGAAGCTCTCCAGCACATCGGGAGCATACTGTTCCATCTGCTCAATAGCGATGCCCGAGAAGGAGAAAGCCACCTTGAACTTGTCACCGAATTCCTCGATTTGCTTCATCAGCAGGTCGTTCATGGGCAGGTAGCATTTTTCTGCCACACGCCGCATCACCATACGGTTGCTGTAGTCGTCATAGTAATAGTGTTTCTTGCCGATTTCGAAGAAACGATAAGTGCGGAGCCTATAAGGCTGGTGCACTTGGAAATAGAAGCAGACTGATTTGCTCATATTGTGTATTTTTTATTATTCGCCAATTAAACCACCGATTCATAAACCGCCTTGATTTTCTTTGAGGCAGCTTCCCATTTGAGGTTATCCACTTCGTCTTTGCCTTGGTCCTTGAAACAGTTGGACAAAGTCTCGTAATGGCAGAGACCATAAATAGCGTCAGCCAGGCCGTTAATATCCCAGAAGTCGACCTTCAAGGCGTGCTTGACGACCTCCGAGACACCCGACTGCTTGCTAATAACCACCGGCACATTCAAGCGCATGGCCTCCAAAGGCACGATACCGAATGGTTCCGAGATGGAAGGCATGACAAACACGTCGGTCATGGCAAACATCTGGTCGACTGCCTCACCCTTGAGGAAGCCCGTAAAGTGGAAATGAGTGCCCATACCCAGTTGTGCCACACGACGAATCATCTTCTCCAGCATGTCCCCCGTGCCCGCCATAACGAAATGAATGCTCGGGTCGACTTGATGGATCTTATAGGCCGCCTCGATGAAGTATTCCGGGCCTTTCTGGTAGGTAATTCTTCCGAGAAAGGTCACCACCTTGGCATCCAATCCGCTGCGCTCATACTCCGATTTGGGCTTGTCGTTAGGCTCCACAGCATTGTGTACCGTCACGACCTTGGCCGGGTCGATGCCATATTTCTCGATAACGATATTTCTCGTCAGGTTGCTTACCGTGATGACACGGTCAGCAGCCTCCATGCCCCTACGCTCAATGGCATAAACATCTGTATTGATGTTCTCGCCAGAACGGTCGAACTCGGTGGCGTGCATGTGTACCACCAGCGGTTTACCAGTGGTCTCTTTCGCCGCGATACCAGCAGAATAAGTCAGCCAGTCATGAGCATGGATGACATCGAAGTCATATTTCGTGGCTATTGACGAGCCTATCAAAGCATAGCGTGCCACTTCCTCCATCAGGTTCATGCCGTATTTGCCCGAAAACTGGTAATTACGTGCAAACACCGAACTCGTGTGGTTGAAATTCTCCACCACATGACGGTCTTCCATGAACTTTGTAAACTCCTCCGGACCAACATACGGGATGATATTGGAACCGATTTCCATATATTGTACACGCTCCCAATAGCTGCGGTCTTTCTCGTGGTCGATGTCAATGGTCACATCGCTGGCATTAAGTAGACGGATATTCGTCTGGTCCTCATCACCGTAGGCGCGAGGCACCACGAACAATACCTCAACATCGTTCTTGGCCAAGCCTTTTGTCATGCCAAAGCAAGCCGTTCCAAGGCCGCCGGTAATATGGGGCGGAAACTCCCACCCAAACATCAAGACTCTCATTTTGAGCCTCCTTTCTTATTTAGTTCGTCAATCAGATAACGCAAATAAAGCAAAGCCGCCACGCTTGTCGACTGCGAAATGCAGCCACGTGCCTCATGCGGCGGGTTACCATCGTAAATCTCTGATATTGTGCCAATCCCATTATCCTTGATAGCTTCCTCAAATCCGTTGTAAAGTTCTTCCAAATTCGCCAAGGCCGACTTCCCGAACAGCTTGATCGACAAATCGGCATAGAAAGCAATCAGCCAGGGAAAGACCGTACCATTATGGTAAGCCCGCTCGCGCTCGCTGTGGTTGCCGATGGTGACACCTCTGTAAGCCTCATCATTGGGCGACAAGGAGCGTATACCTCTCGGAGTGAGCAACTCAGATTGCGCAATGTCAAAAGCTTGTTTTTGCATGGCCTCGTCCATGGGCGTATAAGGCAATGCAGCAGCCAACATCATATTGGGCCTCACTTGCTTGTTCCTCTCGTTGCTGTTCACGAAGTCGTAGAAGCCGCCTGCTTTATTAATAAAGGTGTCGATAAACGAGACTTTCACCTTGTCGGCCATAACCTGCCATTTCTTCAATAGCGGATTCTTGGGATCGGCAGCTTTCAGCAGTTCCACTGCATAGCACAAGGCATTATACCACAAGGCATTCACCTCGATGGCCAATCCCGTGCGCGGCGTCCAGGGCTTGCCTTGGGCAAAGACATTCATCCATGTCAAGGCCAAATCACGGTTGCCTGCATAAAGCAGGCCGTTGTCCAAGGCGTGCACATTGAAATCCGAGCCCCCAATGAAACTCTCCAGAATCATCGTCATGGGTTTCTTGTACTTGCGCCAGATGTCCTTCTTCTCCTTGCCGAGCATCTTCTCGTAAAGTTGCATCACATAGAAGAACCACAGCGGCGAATCCACTGCAGTGAAATACAGATTCTTTTGATAGTAGCGATGCGGAAAGAACGGACCTTGCATCCTCGAAACCAAGTAATCCAACGCGTCCGTAAAAGTCTTCTCATCGCCTTGCGTCAAAGCGATCCCAGGCAGAGAAAGGAACATGTCGCGGCTACATGATCCGAACCACGGAAAACCTGCCCAAAGACGTGTGCCTTGTCCGTCATGGATGATGAACTGTTGTGCGGCTTTCAGCAGGCAGTCCTCATAACTCGTTTGCGGCAACAGACGTTTCACTTCGGCCTCGCATTGACGCTTGATGGCGGCAGGATTCTCCTCTTCAAGGCTGACGGAGAGGATGACCGTGTCGCCCTTCTTCATTTGCAGTTCAAAGAACCCAGGGACAAACTGGTCCTCGATAGCCTCGTAGCCACGTTCTTGTTCGCGGATGTAGAACATATTATAGTACCAATGCGGCACGTGGGTATACTCCGCAGCCTTAGAGAACTGCAGATACAACCTCGAATAGTCCTTATACAACTGCCACGAAGCACCGTTTTTCACCAAATCCACCTTGCGGCTGGCCTCATAGTTCTCATGCGTCAGCATGTGGACGTTGCGGAAAGCCAGGAAAGGCAACACACGCAGAGTGATTGGCGCAACAGCATCCTGCAAGGTGTAACGCACAAAAAGCCGTGCCTCAGTGGAGGAGAAAATCAGCTCCTTGTCGAGCACTACATTGCCGATGCGATAAGTCAGTTTCGGCATTGGGTCGGCGGTGAAGTCGCGGATGTACTTGTGGCCACGTGGCGCGAACACACCATTAGGGTACATGTGTACGCCAAGGTGAAATTCCTCCTTGTTTTCGATGATGGTCTCGTCGAGACTAGAAAGCAGCACATGGTTGTTGTTGTCCAGTTGCGGCTGCGGCACCACCAATAGACCGTGGTATTTTCTTGTGTTGCAGCCAATCATAGTAGTGGCGAGAAACGCTCCTAAGGCGTTGGAACGCAACACTTCACGATTGAGCGTAAACTCCAGATTAACAAGTTTTTTCTTATCCCAGGAAATGTAACTCATATATGTTGTTTCAGAATTTGCTTAAAAAACCGACTACAAAAATAATGTTTTTGTTTTTCGCAACGGAAAAAAACACAATTTTTTATCTTTGCAGCGGCAAAAAGAATCGTTTAATATTATAGAAATATGGCAAAAAAACTTATCAACATGATTGCATTGAGCGTAATCGTCATGGCCTCGTGTAACTCAAAAAATGAGCCCAAACCTGAGGCTGAAGCTTCAAATCCTTTCCTGACCGAATACACGACACCCTTCCAGGTGCCACCGTTCGACCAAATCAAGAGCGAACACTATCTACCTGCTTTTGAGGCGGGTATGAAAGAACAATTGGCTGAAGTGAAAGCCATCGTCAACAACGAAGATACGCCTACTTTCGAGAATACCATCCTACCTTTCGACAAGTCGGGCGAGATTCTTGACCGCGTCAGCAACGTGTTCTTCAACCTCAATGAGTGCCTCACCAACGATGAGATGATCGCCATCGCCGAAGAGGTGTTGCCCCTGCTCTCGAAACACAGCGACAGCATCATGATGAACCCGAAACTCTTCAAGCGCATTGATTATGTCTACCAACATCGCAATGGGTCGGGTTTGGACGACCAACAAATCCGCGTGGTGGAGAAATACCACCATGACTTTGTTCGCAGCGGTGCTGCACTGTCCACCGACAAACAAGAGGAGCTGAGCAAAATCAATGAACAACTCTCGACCTTGAGCCTGCAATTCGGCAACAACCTACTGAAAGAAAATGTCAACTTCAAACTCGTCATTGAGGACGAGAAAGACCTCGCCGGTTTGCCTCAGGGCAACATTGATGCCGCTGCCGAGCAAGCCAAAAAGGACGACATGGATGGCAAGTGGGTATTTACCCTCAGCAAGCCTAGCCTTATCCCATTCCTGCAATATGCCGAGAACCGCGACCTGCGCGAACAGATATACAAGGCCTACTACAACCGCGGCGACAACGGCAACGAATACGACAATAAGGCTCTCATCAAGCAAATGCTGGAATTGAGGCTAAAGAAAGCACAACTCTTTGGATACGAGAATTTTGCCGACTACGTATTGGCTGTCAACATGGCGAAAGATTCAAAAACTGTCGACAAGTTCCTAATTGACATCTTCAACCCTGCACAAGAGCTGGCCAAGCGAGAACTCGCCGAAATGCAAGCCATCGCCGATGCTGAGGGTGCTAGTTACAAACTCAAAGGCTGGGACTGGTGGTACTATGCTGAGAAGCTCCGCAACGCCAAGTACAGCTTCGACGAAAACCAAATCAAGCCTTACCTCACCGTCGACAATGTGCGCAACGGTATGTTTATGGCTGCCAACAAACTCTACGGTGTCACGTTCGCGAAGAACGAGCATCTTCCTGTCTATTACCCTGGAGTAGAGACCTACGAGGTAAAAGAAGCCAACGGCGATTTCCTTGGCATCCTCTATCTCGACTACTATCCGCGTGAGTCAAAGAGCGGTGGTGCCTGGTGCACCAGCTTCCGCGAAAGCGGTCACGACATCAACGGCAATAAGATCTACCCCGTCGTTTCCTTGGTGATGAACTTCACCCCCGCTTCAGGCGACACTCCTGCCTTGCTCACATGGGACGAGACTGAAACCATGTGGCATGAGTTCGGTCACTCGCTGCACGCTTTCTTCTCTGACGGCCTTTATGACCGCACCTGTGGCAATGTGCCACACGACTATGTGGAACTGCCTTCACAAATCATGGAAAACTGGGTTGCCGAGCCTGAGGTCATCCGCATGTACGCCAAGCATTACCAAACTAGTGAAGTCATGCCCGATAGTCTCATCGAAAAAATCGAGAACAGCGCACTCTTCAACCAAGGCTTCATGACCACCGAACTCATCGCTGCCTCCATCCTCGACATGAAGTTCCACGAAATCACCTCCATTGACGAAATCAAGGCTATGGACGTGGACGCTTTCGAAAAACAACTGATGGATGCCATCGGCCTGATGCCCGAGATTTTGCCTCGCTACCGCAGCACCAATTTCGCCCACATTTTCAACGGTGGCTACTGCGCTGGCTACTACGCCTACACTTGGGCCGAGGTGCTCGACAAGGATGCTTTCAACTACTTCAAGACTTCCGGCAACCTCTTCAATCCCGAACTGGCCGCCTCTTTCCGTAAGAATTGCCTGCAGGAATGCGGCAACGACGAAGGCATGGTGCAATATCGCAAGTTCCGTGGTCAAGACCCGGACTTTGAACCTTATCTGAAAGCTCGTGGACTGAAATAACCTATAATGATTGTAGGGCTGCCATACTATGACAGCCCTACATAATTCAATTAAAAACAACAATAAACCATGAAACGTTTTTTCCTTTTCCTGATAACATGCCTCTGCATAACGGGTCTACAAGCCCAAAGTCACAAGGCACAATCATCTTCTCGTCCGAAAGTAGGTGTTGTGCTCGGTGGCGGCGGTGCCAAAGGAGCCTCGCACATTGGTGTACTGAAATACATTGAAGAGATGGGCATCCCCGTCGACTATGTGGCGGGCACCAGCATGGGTTCCATCATCGGCGGTCTTTATGCCTTAGGCTACACACCCGAGGAAATGACTAAACTCATCGCCAACATAAACTGGAATGAATACATCGGCAACAAAATCGACCGTTCCTCCATGTCGCTCGAAACTCGCGAACGTACCAGCAGCACTTTTCTCAATGTTCCATTCAGTTTACAGAGCCTATTTGACAAAGACCCCAACACTAAGTTCATCAACAGTTTGCCAAGTGCCTATGTCAACAACAGCTCATTGGTCAACTTGTTTAATGATTTGTGCGTCGGTTATCAAGAGCAGATGGATTTCAACGATTTGCCTATCCCATTCGCTTGTGTGGCCACTGACATCGTCACGGGAGAAGAAGTCGTGTTACGGAGCGGTAGCGTCCCCACTGCCATGCGCGCCAGTATGGCCATACCAGGCGTGTTCTCGCCAGTTTCGATTGACGACATGGTACTCGTCGACGGAGGTTTGGTCAACAACTTTCCTGCAGACGTTTTGAGGGAGATGGGCGCCGACATCATCATTGGCGTAGAAGTGACCAACGAAAAGAAAATCACCCGCGAGGACATCCAATCCCTCCCCCAACTACTTGGTCGCTTGGTAACCAACAGTACCAATGGCAAACGCAAGGAAAACCGCGAGCTCTGCAACATCCACATTGTCCCCGACGTCAGCGGTTTCGGCATGCTCAGTTTCACACCTAAAGCCATCGACACATTGGTAAATCGTGGCTACAAGAAAGCTGCCCAATATCATGACCAACTGCTCGCCATCAAGCAACATCTCGACAACCAAGCCGATTATAACCTCGGCAAAGAACTTCATGCGCCCAAGGCATACAACCTGTTGGAAGACAGCGTTGTTGTCAATTCAATAGAATTCAACAACGTGAGTGAACGAGACAGCCGTTGGTTGATGCGCAAGGGAGGACTTGAAGTGGGAAAAACCTACAGCAAGAACGAGATTGAACGTGCCATAAACATTTATCGCGGCACTGGCTGTTTCGACGAAATCACATACAACGTCAAGGAACAAGACTCCGTCCACGTACGAGGTGTGCTCTCCGACTCTTACGACTTGTCCATCAACATGAAGGCTGCAAAGGCCAATGTTGTGGGTTTGGGCCTCCGTTACGACACCGAAGAAGGTGCAGCTCTATTACTCAAAATCGGGCTCAATGAGAAAAGTTTTGATGGGTCAAAACTCGATTTCAAGTTAAAGCTCAGCTACAACCCGAAAGTCAGCCTTGTCTATACATACGCTCAGCCTGCATTGGCCAGCTTCAGCGCAGCTTACAACTATAGGAACGAGCATTTTAGTGCCTTGGTTGAGAACAATAAATCCGTGAACTTGCATTACCAGCAACACAAAGTAAGTGGATATATCTCGCAGTTCCACATGCTTAACTTCAGCACCAACATTGGATTGTCATTCAACCGCACTATATATGACCTCCTTTCCATGGAAGAAGCCTCTTCAGTTGACTCAATACTCCGTGACAACTCCATGCTTGTTCCCTTTATCAACCTAACTTACGACAATCTTGACGACAGCTACTTTGCCAAACACGGTATCTCTGCACATTTGAGCACTCATTTCTATTATGAGGTCATAGAAAAAAGAAAGTATTTTGACGTCAATCTCGCTTTTCAGGGCTACATCACCCCCAACAATGGAAGATTTACCATCATCCCTCAGGTTTATGGTCGTTTTTCGATCAACCGCGACCCAATGCATTCATATTTCAACCTTATGAATACGTATGGCAGTGAGATTGCGGGGCGTCATTTCGAGAATCAGATGCCTTTTATTGGTGTTGGCAGCATTGACGCCAACATGAGCAGCATCACGAGCATTCTACGCTGCGACTTGCGTTACAATTTCTATGGGAAGCATTATTTGACAGCAATGTACAACATCAAGACGGATTGGTCTGATTTGAGTTATAGCACTTTCCCCCAGATGCTTAAATTCAGCCTAAACGGGGCTGGCTTGAAATATTCCTACAATAGCATCATAGGACCGGTTTCATTGACTGGCCACTGGCTAAACTATTACGGCGAAAGTCACTTCGGATTCTATTTCTCATTCGGTTACACTTTCTAATGATAAGTAGATGAACATAAAACGAATCATACTATTGTTGTTGGTCTGCATTGGGGTTTTGCCGCTTCAAGCCCAACAAATGAATTATCACATCCCTGCACCGCGTCCGAAAGTTGGCGTAGTGTTTGGCGGTGGAGGAGCTAAAGGTGCCGCTCACATAGGAGTATTGAAATACCTTGAAGAAATAGGCATCCCCGTTGATTACGTGTCGGGCACCAGCATTGGTTCCATCATCGGAGGCTTATATGCCATGGGCTATTCACCTGATGAACTTGCCACGTTAATCGCCGAAATGAATTGGTCGGAATATGTGGGCAATAAAATCGACCGTTCTGCTATGTCAATCGAATCCAGACAACGCTCGAGCACTTACGTGGTCAACATTCCATTCAGCCTCGACCGAATCATTCACAGTAAGTTAAAAGATGAAGCCCTCGGTTTCATCCCCAGCGCGTATGTCAACAACACCGCTTTAATCAACCTATTCAACGACTTGTGTGTAGGTTATCAAAAAGAAATGGATTTCAACGATTTGCCCATCCCTTTTGCCTGTGTAGCCACTGACATCAGGACGGGCAAGGAAGTCGTCATCAGGCACGGAAACGTCCCGACCGCGATGCGCGCCAGCATGGCCATACCTGGTGTGTTTTCTCCCGTCACCATGGGCAGGTATCTACTCGTTGATGGAGGACTGGTGAACAACTTCCCCGCAGACATAGTCAGGGAAATGGGGGCCGACATTATCATCGGTGTAGAAGTATCAGATGCCGACACCCTTTATGAAGCTGAGGATGCCATAACCGTAGCCGACATACTCAATGGGCTTATCAACAACGCCGTCAATACGAAAAGATATGAAAACCAAGCATTATGCGACGTTCATATTACACCTGACATCACAGGCTATGGTACCTTAAGTTTTAACCATGATGCCATCGACACCCTTGTCCATCGTGGATACCGTGAAGCGAAAAAGCACCATGATGAGTTAATAAGCATCAAACATTATTTGGATTCCATCAATGGTTCCCCTTTGGGCAAAAAATTACGAGCCTCAAAGGCGAGAAACCTCGCTGATGCCCCCGTCTTCATCAGGTCCATTGTCATCAGCCCAAGCGACGAGTTGAAAAGCAAGTGGCTACTCAGAAAAGGAAAACTGAAGGTGGGACAATTCGTTTCAGAAAAAGACATCAATAACGCCATCGACATTTATAGAGGGACTGGGGCTTTTGACGACATCACATACAACCTGACGGAAAACGGCCTTGACACCATCAACGGGGTAGTTCAAGAAGCCTACACTTTGACGATGAATTTCAAGCCGACACATCCCCATGTCTTCAGCCTCGGGCTACGTTACGATACCGAGGAGGGTGCTGGTTTGCTGCTCAAACTGGGTCTCAACGAAAAACGCCTCTCCGGATTTAAACTCAGCCTCAGAGGCAAGCTCAGCTACAATCCGAAATTCAATGTCACGGGTACCTATGCCGGCATCAATATTGCCAGTTTCAGTTTGTCCTATGATTATAGAAGCGAGCACTACAAGTCCTTGGTTTCCGACAACAATTACTCCAACCTCCATTACGACCAGCACAAGATAAGCGCTTATGTGTCGCAATTCCATTTGCTAGACATCAATACCGCCATTGGTGCCTCCTTTACTTCTACCTCATTCGACCAAGCCTCCCTCATCGACTTCAGCAACGACACCATCGACCAGTCCATGGTTTCCTTGCCCTATTTTCACAAAAATCTCCTGATCTCACCTTTCATGACATTTAGTTACGACAACCTCGACCATCCTTATTTCGCCAAACACGGTATAAACACCTCGTTCAACGGTCAAGTCCATTTCGACCTGAAAGAAAAGAACACGACTTTCGAAGCTAGTTATTACATTCAAGGCTATCTCACACCCAAGGATGGCAGGTTTACCATCATCCCCCAGCTCTATGCCCGATGCCTGTTTAATGAATCCATCTATGCCAATCTATGGAACGTCATTGGTGAGATTGCCGGTAGACATTTCGACCACCAACTGCCCTTTATCGGAGTCAACCATGTGGATTATGTCAACGACTTAACAGTTATCCTGCGTTGTGATTTGCGCTACAACTTCCTTGAAAAGCATTATGTTACCGCCACCTATAACTTCCTATATGGTGCCAATCCGTTCGGAACAGGCATCATCCAGGGCGACAAATTCTATTCTGGAGTGGGCTTGCGTTATTCTTACAACAGTTTCATCGGCCCGATTTCGTTCACTCTGCAGTGGTCCAATTGCACAAAACGCGTCACCAACTACATTTCCCTCGGATACACCTTCTGAAGAAGCAGAAGAACTAAACGAAACAATCCCGACGGGCCATGCCTATCGGGATTGTTGTTTTATACCGCTGAAACTACTGTAGTCAGTCGAAAAGTTTCTTGTTGTTTTCAAGCAGTTGCGCTATAGCATCGATTTCTCTCGCTTTCAACCTAATTTCAGGCAGGAAACGCCTGAAGTTGTCTAGACTATGCATATCGGAACCGATAAAATCGTACATGTCTTCACTCAGAAGATACAATGCTCGACTGCGAACAGGCGCACCATAAGCACCAGCCAAAGAAAGTAGGTTCAACTGAAACTTATAACGTTTGTCTTTCCACCTATGATAAATGTCCCTATTCGCATATTCATACCTTTCGGGATGAGCAATGACAGGTTGATAACCATCGCACATGATATCATACAACATCGTAGTGTAGTCAGGCGCATACATCAGATAGGAAGTTTCGCATAGCACATGCTTCCCGACATTATCGAGCGTAAGCATACCCTGACTAACATGATCAACAAACTGCATTTCCAGCATATACTCACCTGCTAAACGGATCTCGATTTGACAAGCCTGTGATGCCTCCGTTTTAAATGCCTCAAACTCAGACATGATATTTTCCCTATTGTTATTAGGATAATTACTCATGAAATGCGGAGTGAGGATCATCTTCTTAACACCTTGCTCCTCCAACTTCTTCAAGGCATGCAACGATTTCTCCGTTGACGAGAAACCATCATCAACTCCAGGGAGCAAATGGCAATGGATGTCACAAGCATCCTGAAAGAAATCCTTTGGCAAATGATGCAATCTAAAACCAAGCATGATTAATCAATTTATTCCTTGCCGTCGTCTGCCATCTTTGATGGTTTACGGGAATGATGGTGATGATGACGATGACGATGGGGGAAAATTTTCTTATAAAGCTTATCATACCATTTCTTCTTTTTCTTCTTTTCCTCATCTTCATTACCATAACCATAGCCATAACCGTAGCCATAACCGTAGCCATAACCATAGCCATAACCATAGCCATAACCATAGCCATAACCATAGCCATAACCATAATAGCCATAGCCGCGCTTCTTTTTATTCACGCCGTTCAACACCACGCAAAGGTTCGGGAACGTTTTGTCGTGATAGAACTTATCAACATCAAAGAGCAAACGCTTGTCTGTCTTGTTCGCCCTAATCACCATAATGGTGGTATCGGTCACACGCTTCACAATGTCGGAGTCAGCCACCATACCCACGGGCACATTGTCCAAGAAGATGTATTCATAACGTTTGCGCAGTTCGGCAACTAATGCATCAAGGCGGGTGCTCATCAGCAATTCAGCAGGGTTAGGCGGCACAGGACCTGAAAAAATAATATCGAGATTGTGTACCACCTGACTAGAATGGATGATGTCGTCAACGTTGTCCGTTTTGCCCGACAAATAGTTGGAGATACCAGCTCGGGTATTCACGCCAAACACCTTAAACAAGGTACCTTTACGGATATCCAAGTCAACAATGACCGTCTTTCTTGTTGCCAAAGCAAAGCTCGTCGCCAAGTTGGTGGAAACGAAGGTCTTTCCAGAAGACACCATGAACGAAGTGAACATGATGACATGTCCGCCATCCTTTCTATCCTTCATATATTCAAGGGTAGATCGTATCAAGCGGAAGGATTCGGAAAGCGAGTCTCGTCCGTTCTCCTTCACTGCAATGGAATGATCTTTCACATCATCCTCATACGGGACATCTCCCAAGAAAGGAACACTAGAACTCTTCTGTATGTCCGCTCTCTCATGGATAGTAGTATCTAACATATTACGAAGCACCATAATGATAATCGGAATGGCCAAGCCAATTAAGAGACCAATCAAAGTTGCGCGTTTCTCATCTGGAGCAACAGGGCCATAATTTGCCGACGCATAATCGATAATCTTACCCGTAGCTTCCAATTGGGGGCTGGTCATCATCAATTCCTCGCGCTTGGTAAGTAAATTAAGGTAAAGTTGTTCCTTGATGTTCTGCATACGGGACAAAGACTGGAATTCTACCTGCGCCTCTGGAACAGTTTGTATTTGGGAATTGGCAATCATTCTTTCCCTTTCAGCCGCCTCAATGCGGTTTTCCAGTCCCAACAGGTTGGTTTCCAAAATCGAAATGATGCTAGCATGAAGTGTCACCTGCTCTTCCATTACACCTTGGGCGACAGGATTGTTGACCGTACCATCTGCCTTGTACTTGTCAATTTTTACAATATTGTCATTATACTTTGCAATCACCGCTGCGGCCTCCGAAGAGACTGTAACCACACCAACGGGAATGATTTGGTCTTGGTTGTTTCGGATGAAATTCAACAGATAACGGACCATATCTTTTTGGGCTTCCAACTTTTGAACTTCCTCGGTTTTGGCAGTGCTTTTTGAGACATAGGACTGGCCGTAGCTTCCCATATCGATAATGTTATGACTCTTTTTAAAATCAACAGAATACTGCTGGTATTCCTCGATGTCGCTCATCAAGAGTTCAATACGGTCATTAATAAACTTCTCGGTATAGGTTAAAATACGTTGCTGGTCGTCGATGGACTCCTGATTATACACTTCCATCAAGGTATTAAGAACATCTGCTGCCCTCACGGGAGAAGTGTCACGCAAGGATAAACGCAACAATGCATTACGTTCACTGTCTCTTGAAATGTTAATACGGCTACGATAGAAATTTGCCACCGACTTCAACGGGGCGTGACGCACCACAATAGTTATATTGATGAAATCATCGTATTTCCACGTAGGAGTTACCACTAGCTTACCAACAGGTGAAATCACCACATCGTTCACCCTTACTTTCATGGAAGGAATACCCTCACCAAAACCATCTAGCAGCACATACTCCTTATCAAGAAGTTTTACACTAAAGGAAGCCCTTGAATTCTCATCCAGCTCAGGGAATGTCACCGTAATGGGAGAATCTTTATACAAATCAGTATTACGACGCGAAACCTTTGTCTCATAAGAATACATAGTACATAAGTTCAATTTACGCACCATATCCTCCATGTTCTTCTGCGAACGAAGCACCATCACCTCATTGTTGACGGTACTCACCACCAAACCTGGGCCCGAAATCAAATTCAAAGGCGCCGAACCACGAAATGATTCGGAGCCACCATTGGCCAGAGTTTTGATAAGGATAGAAGAGTAACTGGCATAGATTCTATCTTTGCCACGCACATTATAAAAAGCAATGATACCGCCTATCGCCGCGCAAACAAGAAACCACGGCAGATGATGCAGAATCAAGAAAACCAAATCCTTAAACTTGAATCCACTGTTAGCGTTTTCGTCAAAAAACGCATTCATGTCGTTGGGTCTCAAGTTAGTATTGTTATTATCCGTTGCCATTTTTTATTATTTTCTTTATAGTACTATCAAAAAATCATTTTCCGTTTGGCCAGAAAGACCTTATTAGAGTATAAACAGCCACCAAAGATGTTGCCGCAGAAACCAAAGACAAGACTGTACTCAAGTTGGTACTAAAGAACTTGTATGGCCTCTCTTCAGTGAAAATAATGTCATTTTGTTGCAACACAAAGAAGTCATCGTCAAAAATAGACGTTGATCGCGGATCAAGATAATGGATGACACGTTTACCGTTCACTTCACGCATCACACCGATGCGGTCGCGACGGGTGTACCAATCCAAACCGCCCGACATAGCCAAAGCTTCCAAAAAGGTACAACGTTCATTGGTAACATTAAGCACTTTACCACCAGAACTGCTCAAGAAAAACACCTTGAAATTCAGAAAACGAGCCACCACCAAGGGATTCTTGATATAGCCATTTTGCTCCAACTGCGTAGCAATAGTATCCTGCAATTGCAAACGAGTCAAGCCTTGCACATGAATCTCACCCAGTACTGGGAATTCAATGTTTCCATTAGCATCCACAAGGTAGCCATCCAAATAGGTATTTCCATACTGTCCAGCTAGACGCATAGCATTGAAGGGTTTCAGCAACTCGTCGTCCTTTCCTGTATTGCTAAGTACTTGGATACGGAGTTCATCATAGGGAGCCACAGTGGCTTCCAAGGTTTCATTCAAAGGCATACCCTCAGTGGGCATGTCCTGCAAATAACGCACCTTTTTGGCAGTAACACATGATGTAGACGCCCCCACTAATACGACCAAAGCCAAATAAACTACTATTCTATTGATTTTCATATAACTAACATATTTTATTATTCTATTATCGTGCAAAAATACAAATTATTTCCGACAAAGAGGCTTTACCAAAACTCTTTTCATCACATTCTTAACTGATTGAAGGCTCTTTTCCGTGATCCATTCGTCCCAAGCATCCGTCCAACGCTGGGGATGGGTGGTCATCATCAACCTTTCGGGTAATGCCCCCATCACGATTGCCTGAATGATGTCGTTAGTGGAATGGTAAACCAGACCTTTCTTTACCCATTGGTCTTGGTATATGGGAATCTTATCTCGTACACTCACATTAAAGCCGTCCCATCGACGCCCTGTATCAGTAAGATAGAAAACTTGAGAAAAATCCACATCAAAATAAGGCTCTCCTATGATGCCAAAGTCATGATAGTCATAATGCTTCCACAAATCGCGGCTATCGTATTTGCTTCGCGGTGAGCCGTGCATACAAATGGTCTTCACAGGATAGAACTGTCTGAAATAGTCCAATTGCTTTTTGAAATGCGTTATGGCTTTCTCAGCATTGCCTTTGCATATCGTCATATCCTCGTAATGATACCCAATTTCATGCCCCATCGCTGCGATGGCCTTGATGATTTCAGGTTTGTTGCTCTGCTCAACGACACGGAAATAATAAGACGCATTAATACCATGCTCATGTTCAATTCTTGCAACGTTCAGCGAATTCTCGACTTTCAAGTCCACATCATGGCGAAGGATGACATAACGACTTGTGGACAACTCTGACTTATGATCGCAATAAAAGCAGAAAGTGACAAAGCGATAGCCCGCCTCCTTAAAAGCATCCAACAAAAGGATGTATTTTTTTAATGTAAAGTCCATTAAACCTTAACTTCATTTCTGTATCGGAGAACTTTGGCAGGATTCCCCCCCATGATGGCATAATCCGGGACGTCTTTGGTGACGACAGAACCCGCTCCTATGATAGCACCATGCCCGATACGTCGGCATCCAGGCAAAACAATCGCCCTAGCCCCAATCCAAACGTCACCGGCAATGTGCAACTCCGTTTTTTCTTTTGAATCCTGCTCTCCCATAGGCTTGTCAAGGTTGTCAAAACAATGCCCCCCCCCGATAATCATAACATCCTCTCCCATCATCAAATAATCATCAACGGTCAGTATACAATTATGCAGGGTGAAATTTTTCCCCAAACCCACCAAAGTGCCCACGCAAATGTCTTTGCCGTTACCAAAATACGCGCCTTGCTCTACGTTCAGTTTGTCGCCACAAGATGCGAATATCCTTTTGCAGCAATAACGACGCATTGCCGCAGCCATTTTCCCAAGAACTGGCATGGTGGACTTGGGCAAATACCGTGCGATCCCATAATAAAGCAATCTATAAAATGCCTTCATAATTTCTGGGTGCTTCTTACTTGAATCTAAACTGATATTCAGGATTATCTTTCATTATGGTTTTACTCTCTGGATAATTCTCAATGAACCAAGTCAAGAATTGGGCATAGTCGATTTTCTCCGAAAGCATTTTTTGCCTCCTCGACTGCCATTCTTGCTTCAGATTGGGCAAGGACAATAGTTCCTCTATCTTCTGGAACATGGCCTCCGAATGCTCGGGGCGGAAACCATAAGTGAGATTATACTTGTGTTCTTCTTCCTCCAAATAATGTATTCTTCCGACAAAGGTATTGCAACGGATAGCGGGCGTTCCCAATACGGCAGCTTCCGAAGTCATCGTTTGGCTGTCACCCACAAGCATTGTGGCATAATACATCAGGGAATGGGCCTTTTCGGGAGACACCCTCAATTGATAAGGCTTGAACTCGTCATCAATATCCCTTTCGGTGGTGATAAACACCTCACCTTTGGTCTTCAGATAATCAACCAATCGTCGCTTGTTCTCGATAGTCAAGCCCACCACACCCACATCGTGATGTGCCTTGAAAGCATTGAATCGCAAGATGAAATAAGGTTCCCCTTCAATAACGCCTGCATCATCCAGCACAGAAGGATCGGGGGTAAAACGATTAGGATGGAGATAAGCCAACTCGTGATAGGCGTTGACATAAACGGTCTTCTTCGACCTTCTTGGCGTATCCACAGGGCTAAGTATGACATCAGTAAAAGGATGTCCGAACTTGACAAACAGCGGCTCCACTTCGTCGTCGTCATCATCTAGGATGATGCTCTTCATCTTGCACAGTTTGCTGACATGCGCGATGTTAATGGATGAGCCCACACCTAATTCAATATGGTGCTCACGAACCATCTTCAACAATCGGCGGTCGTAGGCCAATTGGTCCAATCCTTTCTTCATCAACGCATCATCTTTTTTGCCAATATTCAGGTAAGGTATGCCATAAAGATCCAAAAGGCGCATCGCCGACGGGATTTCCTTCACCACCACTGTCACCTGATGACCTTTCTTGGTCAGCAGGAAATAGGCATTGCGAAGTAAATGCACATGCGCAGGATGGTTGATATCGAAAAGGATATTCATAGCTTCTTCATGATTTTCACACCCATTTTGCCAATTTGGAACAGCAGTGGTTTGCACACATATACATATCGTCCCAATTCAAGCAACTCACCACCGAATTTCAATTTGAAATCCCGGACACCATAGCCGCCATCGTCAGGCTTTCCCGCCCCCATCATGTCAAACTTGGGATAATCGTTTTCGGCCGCATATTGCAATCCTGCAAATGTCGCCACTTCGGAAGGGAATATGGTTTTATGCACTCCATCCTTTCCACAAGCATACATTTCATATAAGGCGTCACCTTGCAGACCTACACACACCGTTCCTCCTACAATCTTTCCATCATATTCGATCAAAAGGAAAACGGAGGAGCCAAGGCCAAACAACCGTTCAAAGAACTCGACAGGAAACAACGGCGTCTTGACTTTGGTCTCGTACAAATTCTTCAAAATGCCATAAAACTCATGGACTTGCGGCAGTGTAGGATGCGTAATCACCGAAGCACCATCGCGCATGGACACACGGATGTCACGTTTCCTGCTTTTGCCCAAATGTTCATTGACCACATCCCATGAAGTAGTATCAACATGGATGTCATAATGCTGCTGGTAACGGAAACCACACTTCTCGAAAGTTGTCCGCCAACAGCTATAGTCGTTGAAATTACGTGTTTCAACAAATATGGCTTTCTTCCCGATCTTTTCTTTCAAACTGCAGAGCAACAACGTCAATTCTTCATCAGAAATGTCATCGGCGAGCAAAGGGCCTCCAAAGATGACAGCTCTTCTGGAGAGAAACCGTTTGACTCTTCCACCATCCTTTTGGATATATCCAGTCACAAGGCCTCTCAACCGGCCTTCTGACTCAACCGCATAGGCAAAAGCCTCAAGAAACGATAGGCTATCAAAAAAAGTATAAGCCTCCTGCGTCTGAAACCAAGTGGCGACGGGTGAATTCTTCGCCAAATTCGACCAATCGTGTGGATTAATATGGGTACTTTCAAGAATATTCACCGTTCTGCAACGTTTTCATAAATTCCTATAAGTCGTTGGACCACTGACTCATTGTCCAACCCATCGGCGAGCAGTTTTTCTCGACCTCGGGTTTTACCTTTGAAAACCAGTGCTTTTTTTAGCAACACAGACAATTCTTGGGGGTTACGTGTATCGGAGACATAACAACCTTCAACACCTTCCGTACGTTCCTTCACATCGCCCACATCGACGCTCACAATGGGACAGTCACAAGCCATAGCCTCCTTGATCACCTGAGGCGATCCCTCGGAAAAAGAGGTCATCAAAAGGACATCGGTGGCACACATCATTAACGTCACCTCCTCGCGCGAATAACCTTTCAGCTCCATCAATTCAACATTGTCATCTTTTAAGGCCGCCACAGTTTCCTTTGCCAGTGGCGAATTCTTCACTTGATTGTCGAAAGCACCAGCAAAAAGGACATATTTTTTGTCAGTCTCCAGTCCCATCTTCCGTCGTGCCTCGTTCTTGCCAGTCAACTGCAACTCCGTCATATCAATTCCGCAAGGCAACAAAGTGTATTTTCCTTTAGGTTGGGCTATTTCAATCGTTTTTTGGGAAACAAAGACATTCCATGCCGAAAGACGCATCGCCGCTTTTGAAAAAGGCAGCACCTTGCGTTCGTTGATGTCTGACCCGTGATAAGTGGTCACCACAGGCACCTGCCTCTGTAGATTAGCAAACAATCCCGAAAGACCATAGTGAGCATGGATGACATCGGGTTGGAACTCCACAACCTTTTGTTTCAAAGCAGGAAGATTCTTCAGATAGCCTTTCAGACCTTTGCCTTTCAGGCCGAAAAAAGAAACCACACATCCCCTCTGCTGCAAAACCAACATTTGTTCAATGACAAACGGTGCAGCTTTTCCTTTATTCTCCGATGCCACCAAAAGTATCTTCATCTTATGCCCAGCCCCTACCTCTCAATTTAATCAAAGCCCATGCAACATTGGCTACGCACACACCTATCAGCCATAACGTGACCCAACGTTTGTGTCTATTAGTTAACTGTGTGATTCCATATGCTGCAAACATATACTCAAAAGCAATGATGGGAAAGTGGAAACGCTCGGAATGTGCAAAGTTACTAAATACTAAAACTACCAAATATCCAACCATCGCTGCTATAGGTAGCACAGTCTTTCGCCATTCCTTGTTCAACAGCAGGACAACCAAAGCTAAAATAGTGAGCCCCGACATGATGTTTTTGATGAAATTGGCACCGTTCATCATCATCTGGTTTTCTTGATTGGGAATATTGACCATGGATGAGAAGGGGATGGTGAAAATCAACGGAGCAAACACCGAGGCTGAGGCATATTTAGCAAAGGTATTGCCGCCTTCCTGTACCGCTCTATTTTGGTATCCACTCTCTTGTAGATCTTGTCTACTTGCCCACATCTGCTGAGACTCTTGAATCATTTGTGCACCCACGGTAAAAAACATCCAGATGACGAACAACATGCCATACAAAATCTTTACTCCTGTTTTTAGCTGCTTTTTCGAACTGAAAATCAATCCCACCGCAAAAGCGGCCACTAATACTGCTGCCAAAGCTATTCGGAACATAAACATGACGATCATAATCAACAAAGGAAATACTAATTCCTTAAAGGTGATCCTGCTCGCCTTAAGAGCGGCATCTGCCCTTTCAACAAATAAAATAGTCAAAAAAGTCATCTCCGTCTCTTTCAAGGTTAATCCGCAGTAATACCACATATTGGGCATCAACATACAAAAAACAGCAGTCATTCGTCCTACTGATTCTCCAAAGTTACGCTTCGCCAAATGATACATCAACACACATGACAACGCACTAAGGACACATTTGATCAAACGAGATGGAATAACATTAGTACCAAACAAGAGATACTCAAAAGCCAACAGCCACATATAACCCATATCGGAATACTCAGTTCCAGCATTCCAATACAAAAAAGACTCAATTCCCTCATCATGCCATATTGCCGCCTGACCATGGTAATATAGTTCATCACCAGGATGGTACATGTGAGGAGATCCTGTCATGTTAATATAATAGAAATATATAAAAATGACATATAGAACGCGAATCATCAAAGAGGTAACAAATAGTTTCTTCACAAACTGTTGAGGAGAAAAGTTTTGCCATTGCATTGTAAGTTTAGTGGAATACAGAAAAAACAGCAATACTGCTCCCAAACCAAACAGCACAAACTGGAAAGGCATGGCAAAATTCATGAAGAAAACATTCACCAAAACCAAGGTTACCACATAGCAGATAATGGCACGTGTAGAAAGATATTGGGGAAAATAAGTCAACATATCCTATTTTTTGTTTCAAATAAATCCATTTAGCCGAACAGCTTACGTTTCATTTTAATCATAGCTACCATAGCCCGGGGGCCAACAATTCGTCCCATCTTCACTTTCCAGCCACCTTTCATGTCAGTCCACGACCCCATCCCCAAATGATCGCAAAATGTATTTTCCGTTCGCTTATACTCACCCGTAGTATGTCTAGGACTGAAATAATCAACAGGAAAAACGTGTAGATCCTTGTAATCTTGTTCTTTTCCATTCATGGCAAAGCCCTGTTCACACATTTTTTCCATAATAAATTGGACATTGGTCGTCAAATCATACGAGCCGTCCTCCTTTACAAAACGCCTATCAAGATAAGCATCCAGCATCTCACCCACCCACATGCCATTGGCCTTGCTAGCCATTACACAAGTCCCGATGGGCAAATGCTTACTGCCTTCAAAACCAGCAAAAGCGTCGAACTTCAGCAAATCATCAAAAGGTTTGAAGACTTCCACGTCAGTATCCAAATATATTCCGCCTTCGTTATTCAATGCCCAAAGACGCACATAATCACTTACAAAAGCATATTTTTTCGCTTCATACGCTTCTTTCGTATATGGGACGGCATCAACATCGAAACCGTCCTCATCCCAAAGCTTGTATTCATAGTCAGGCATGAACTCCTGCCATGAAGCAACACACTTCTTCGCAGACTCAGGCATCTCGCCATAGCCAAACCAGCAATAATGTATTATTTTGGGAATCAATAGATTAAAGCTTTTTTTAGATAATTCTCTTTAAAGATGAGCCTATACTTTTCATCACTTTATCAACTCGCATAAGAAACAAAGGCTTATGATATCGTTTACCCACCTTATCGGGCTGTTTTGTCCAATCCACCTTATCCAATTCTTGTTGAGCCAAATCATGGTACTCATTGGAAAGGAGATAAGGCATCAAGCTGAAAGCACGGAGGTTATCCAACAATTGCTTCAGTTCCGGATTGTTCTTTTCCTCTGCTGCAAGAAAACCTAAATTCCACAACATATGGCTTTTCGGCTCGTGCAAACGTCCTACTCCCCTATTCTCTCCGTCCACATCTTGATTGTAATTCGACAAAGGCTTGTTTAGGAAGGCGACTTTATATTTTAATACAACGCGAATCCAAAGCAGAAAATCCTCCCCTAGTTTAATACCTTGAGGAAAGCCTTGCATCTCATCGAAAACACTCCTCGTAATACACACTGCGCCCGTCCAAAGCGGCATATACATGGTCTTGGCGTACACCTGACAATAATTGATATAACCTTTTTCAAAACCAGACTCAACACCCACCATGGCGACACGAGTCTTATGACGCGATTCGTTAATGATAGTGTAGTTTGTTCCATAGATGCCTGCATCGGGAAACTCAGACACAAACTTGTCCATCTCTTCGAGGAACGTCGGTTCCCACCAATCATCAGCATCAAGAAAACAGAGAAAATCTCCATGGGAAGCAGCCACCCCTTTGTTACGTGCCACCGAAACACCTGCATTTCCCTGTCGAATCAGCTGACAATTCCGCCTGTCTTCAATAGATTTGGCCGCTACGCTGGCCGATTCATCCTTGCTGCCATCATCTACAACTAACAACTCATAGTTGGTGAAAGTCTGCATCAACACACTCTCAATGGCTTTCGACACGTACGGTGCCTTATTGTAAAGCGGTATGATAACCGAAAACCTCATTGTTTCTTCCGTTTTGCTTTCTCCATCTTAAATAGGCAACGTTCTATAATCCACACAATCTTGTACGCCCAAGGATGATGCTGAAGCCTTTGGATCTGTTCCATAGGGAAAGCATAGCGCTCATAATCAGCCAAAATGGCTTTGGGAAACAGTTGTTCCAACACTTTTTTCCGCTCAGCTCTATCCAAATCTTTGTTTGTTTCGCTGATACCAGACATGTCGAACAACGTGACATCAATATCTACATATTGTGGTTTTTCACCATTCAAAACGACGACTTGCAAATACCATTTCCAATCTGAAACAATCTTTAAGCTTTCATCATAATAACCGTATTTTTCAAACAACGTACGTCGGATATATGTAGGATCGTGGTTTAAAGTACCCGTGTACATTCCCAACAAAGTAATCTCCTGACCCGCAAAGCTCTTGTCCTTCAGTTTGCGTCCATCGGAGAAACATTTGACCATGTTGCCATAGAGGATAGATGGATGTCCCGTTCTTTCAAGTGCGGACAACATTCGCTCCGTCACATCATCCGAAGCCAGACAATCACCAGAGTTAAGAATTTGGATATAGTCGCCCGAGGCTATACGAATTCCCTTGTTCATGGCGTTGTAGATGCCTGCATCGGGTTCCGACACCCATTTCAGATGGGCAAACTCAGCTTCATATTTCTTTATAACCTCAGCGCTGCCGTCGGTTGAAGCACCATCAATAATAATGTACTCAAACTTTTTGTAAGTTTGAGAAGCCACGCTTTGCAGGGTCTTTTCAAGGCCCGAGGCGTTGTTTCGGTTGATGGTGACAATGGATAGCCTCATAACAACAACAATAATTGTCATACAAGAATACTCATTAACGGTCTGTTTTTGTAACACCGTTATTTAAGCACGATTTGACATCCCAAAAATACCGCTCAACCTTTTTTAGCTCCGCCTCCGTCCAATTCCACCATTGTTTTGCAAGCAACATTTTAATTGTGGCATCGTCAAAACGATATTTCACCACTTTGGCCGGCATACCAACCGCCACTGCATATGGCGGGACATTATCGACCACCACTGCGCCAGCACCAATCACAGCGCCATCACCAATCATCACACCATCAAGTACGGTGACATTGGCACCAATAAAAACATCATTCCCAATAACTGTCTGTTTTGTCTCTTCAAACTTATCTTCCTTACACAACGTCATACCATTCTGCTTGGCGGTCGAATAAAACATTGGTGCCGTCGACACCCCATTCGTAGGATGTAATCCCAAACCACAACAAAAGTTCGGTCCAATAGAACAAAATTTTCCTATAACACAGTTGGAAATATCCGCATTTTTTGAGATATAGGAATAATCACCTAATTGAACACCGTGAAGGAAAAACGGAGGAACCACCTTTGTGCATCTTCCAAGCACAGTCTTCGATCTTTCAGATTTCACCAATGAATAGCCAATCGTCTTTCCACGAGGAATAATTGGCCGGTCAAACCAAATGCCTAAAAACTTCTGAATATAGTTTCTAATCCTCATTGTTTCTTTTTCAACCATGGTCCCTGATGCCCGACAATCTTTTTCAGTTTTTTATTCAACAAATGATAACACGTCATCATTTCGCTCCATCCCGATTTATCTGATTCAAAATACCTAAAATGGAACTGCCGGTCGGCTTCCCTTTGGATCTCACATGTTGACGGGTGAACAAGAGGCAAAATTGGTTGTGTCGGAACATTATCTATCAAATATCCCGATTGCACGGCATGTGTGGCTTCGCCAACAATTCCAATGTTGCTTGACAAATTCACATTGGGGACAATTCCCTTTCCATGATTCAGCCAAATGGACATAAAGAACTGCATATCCCAACTCCGACCGCCGCAGCCATCTTTATGCACATCGTCAAGACGATCGCACCAATATTCGCGTTCCAAAACACCACAACCGTACCACCGCAACACTTTGCTCAATTGTCGGCGAGACACATCCAACAAACGCAAGTCAAAGCGTTCCCATGCACGGCGCCATGTCGCCCAAGCACAAAAGTTGCGGTTCATCATACTAAAATAGTATGAGCCGTCTCCCCATTTTTGCGTGTCCACATTCATGCTACCAATAGCACAAACCGATTCGTCATCCTTATATCTCAACAATAGTTCCTCCGCATACGAAAAAAAATCAGGATGAGGCACTGCATCATCTTCCAACACTATTCCCATCTCATTTTCAGAAAAGAACCAGTTGAGTGCCGTCATCGGTCCCGGGCCACAACCCAAATTCTTTCTCGAATAAAGCGTATGAACAACCCAATCCACATTCCTAGTCAAATCCTCAATCACGCGGCGCACTTCGTCACATTTCGCCACATCTTTTTCATTCCCCTCTCGGGCACCATCCTGAAAGACATACAAGTCTTTTGGTTTGGCGGCCTTAATAGCTTCCAAAACACGCCTTGTATGCTCGGAACGGTTAAAAGTGATGAGGAGGACAGGAGTATTCATTATTTTACCTTCAACAATAATACTTTCATTCCAAAACGTCAATCAGTTGGATTTATTAATAATGCATAAAGGATAATGGAAATATAAAGCGAAAGCATATCTAACCAAATGCTTTCCCAAAAAATTGTTCCTTGATCTACGCAAAATGGCTCTAGGAGAAATCATCCATGGCTTGTTGTGCCCAATATAATGAATGACACTAACCGGTTCTATGTCACGACGACTAATAATACCTCTCGTAACCTCACTATAAAAGACATTTAACCCAAATGGCAATGTCAATTCTTCCTTTGCCCCCCAATCTGAATAATAGGCACGGATCACATCTTGATCTCCCATATTCTTCAAATGAAGTTCGCCTGATTCCAAAATAGCACATAGCCCTTTGAACTCACTTATATTAGGTTCTATCACCATGAGACCAGAATTCAACTTATCCAACCCCGGCTCATTAAACGCATCAGCACGCACTGCAGACATATGAGGACAATCAAACAAGTAGTCGATATTTGCAATCACCTGCATATCAGAATCCAAATATACGACCTTATCAAATTGTGTCAATGTCCACACATAGAGCTTATCAAATGTTCGATTCCAATGGTCATACCCTGCTTCTTTATTTATATTGTCATAAACCGGAACATGTTCGTTCAGTCGTTGAAACAATATTTTCCGATGTTTCAACTTTGTAATTGATGTTTCTGAAATACTATCTGAACACAAAACGTGTAATGAGTATTGTGTCCGTACACGTTTCAATGACCAATCAAGCATAATCACCCCTGGAAGGAAATCATCGGAACTTAATAAAGTAACATATGAATAATTCACCATAATTTCACCAATATCTAGAGTTTTCTACAACATTAATCCCCACGGGGGTTTCTTCCGAAGAAGGTTTAACCCAATATTCATTTCGTAATCCATTCATTTCAGGACTATCTTTGACGGCATTAGACCAAATACCAAACAGATTTTGCACTGCACCGCCCAAATGAATAGCCATTTTCCCAATTTGCTTCACGTAGGCCGCCAATGGGAATCCGTATGCTCCACAACCAATGATTGCAACGTCGAAATTTCGTTTACTTATTTCATTCTTCATCCAATCCAAGGCTTGGAACCAATTGTCGAATTCGGCAGGCTTATTACCAGCAATAGACTGAACCGCCTTCAAAGTCTGCAATTCATATTTCGGGGTCAGGCGTTTATCCTCAAAGAGCAATGCATACCGTTCGTGTTGTTTGCGAATAGTTTCCTCAAACGGATGCACAACCAATACTTTCTTCCCTTCAAGCGCTGGAGTCCAAGGATTGTCGAAATAGTATGGCTCCAAAGTGTACAAAGGAGCTCTTGTTACACCAGGCATATAACTCATCACTAACGACTCCTCTGGCCGCCAGCTTCCCAGTAAATCCACCAAAGGCATACATTTCAACATTAACGCACCAAAACAATCGAGCATCTGTTTTGTTGCGGGGAAAAAACCAGCATTGATATGCATAGTACGAATTGTGCTAGGCGCATAACCCCATGAAGGTATTTCGCCCTTCACAAAACGAGATGCATTCTTCAAAGTCGGGGGAAACAAATAGTCTACTACGGCCTGCAACTCCACCGATCCGAAACGAGCAATCATGCATGGTCTGTCAGCAAGAAGCATCTCATAAATACGCTGCTGGGTATCCGTCTCACCCAATATCGGTCTCGCAATGTACTGATACTGGAACTTCCTTTTGCCACGAAGAGCAACCAATGCTTTTCTACCCACTTCCATTAAAAATGATTTTCGCAGTAATGCTTATTTTCCAACTTTGGCTCTCATTTTTCGCTTCACCACTTTTATTGCGCCTTGCAAAGTTCTCTTCTTGTTGCACAATCCTAATATTTTCGGAAAAGCGCACCATGCTTTCCTATCAAAATGGCACCAATTCATCCAATGCCATATCACATTGTATTGTGTCCAATAATAACCTCTTTCGCTCTTATGCTCCTTTAGCCAGCATGTGGTATCGTATGCAGCATCAAATCCCATTTTGGCCTTTCTCGCACCCATTGACATAACCAGCGACCCTTCCCTTTGTACATACACATACAGCACGATAGGATCCACACATGGCTTTTCAGAAAAAAAGCCCAACTTAGCGCTGAAAAGCGTATCTTCACATGATTCAATCTCCTGAAACCATAAATCATTGCGCTCGATCAACTCAAAGTCTATGAACTTTCCCCATACGGGGCCAGAATTGTATCTGAGAGCGCCATCATCATTCTCGTCTATATAAACAGTCATATTGCGCTTGATGGAATCCGCATTGTTAGCATAATTTCCATGCTCATCACGGCCTTCCACGCCAAACCACACCATATCGGCATCCATTTCCTTATACTTCTCAAAACACGCAGTGGCATCAGTCGCGAAATAATCATCGGCATCGGCAAAGACCAACTTACCGGAAAAATGCTGATTATGCAGATAGCGCAAAGCCTCATTCCGAATATAGCCAATACCGAGAGGCTCTCGCTCGATGATTGTTATACCATCAAATCCACAATCGAAATCCAACAAAGACAGTTCAGCTTTATTGTCTGCATCGCTATTATCAATAACAAGCACATGAATGTATGACAATCTTGGTATACTTTGCATGCATTTTTTAGTAAGTCCGGCACATTTCTGTGCGGAATCACCACGCAATATTTACAGGACGACAACATATAACTACAGCCAATTAGCCGCCATAATCTTATTCTGTTTACGTGACTTCTCTATACGGGTCTTGTTCTTCCTCAAGTAACAATAGGCATTCAGATTCTCCTTAAAAGTTGCCCGATGAAGAGTAAACAACTTCAATAACGCAATATGGCAATATTGTCGCATCATGTCGTCAACTTGTGAATCTGGATATTGTATATCGGCAGCCCTTTGGAGCAACCATTTATCAAACGCCATCGAGTAACCTTTCGGCATATCAACATGTGTCTTGCAATCATGGACAACCTGTATATGAGGCGTCAGTCCCACTTTCAGTTTATGGTAAAGCACTCGACTCAAATAATTCCAATCCTCGCCATAATGCAGGAAAATAGGATCAAATCCGCCCACTATCTCCAAAGTTTTTCTTGGCAGCAGCCAAGCCGCAGCATTGATTTCAGCCACAGGATAAACTTCGTCAACAGTCCCCATCACCATATCGCTAAACATCTGCTTGTTCACATTATCAGGGTTGACAAGAAACTGGATTACACCTTCCAGTACTTTGGTTTTTTCTGCATTTATTTGTACTGGACCCAAAATACCGTATTCTGGATGCCGTTCAGCAATGTCAACAAGTCTTTCAAGCGTTTCAGGTTCTATCCATGCATCTTGGTTAAGTAAAAACACATAATCACAACCATGATCTAAAGCATAGCGCATGGCGATGTTATTGCCTCGGCCAAAACCCAAATTCTCTTTAGACTCAATAAGATGAATCTCTGGATAATTCTTTTTAATATACTCAACCGTACCATCGTTGGAAGCATTGTCAACCACGATAGTTTGCACAGGAATAGTGCTTTGGCGTAGAGAGCTGAAACATCGGTCGTACCAACGTTGGCCTTTGTAGGTTACGACGATGGGGAACAAAACAGGTTTTCCGACCATTTAATTTGCTTTATTATTTACATTCTTTATTTAAAAGTAACTTTACTTTTAGAGCTTATCTGAATATACCAAACTCATTATCTCATTTGCCACACAAGGCCGATAATGGCTGGTTTCGTAATAATTATGATAATCTTCATTCCACTTATTAACGCCCGAATAGTCAAACACATGATTTTTACCAAATACATCGCATAAAAACTGCAAGTCAAAAGGGTTGATTTTAACCTGATCATATTGTGGACCAATCACTATGCGGTAATCCGTCTTTTGTGCATCAAAGACGCTTTTTATTTCTTTCAGCATCTCCTTTCGTTCATCGTCAAGAGCCTCTTCTGAGACCATATCAGGGAACTGGGCGCTTTCAAAAATTTGCAGCTTTTCATGGTCATAGTATGTCCCCTCTGCTATCTGCTTTTCTTGATATGCCCATCCGAGTTCGTTATATTTCGGATTATAATCCCGTCTAATGTTGACAATATAAAGGTCCATATATTGTTTGTACTCGCGATTTATACGATAGTCAATATAGGCGCGAAAGAAATCAAAACTATAAAAGGCTGTGAAAAATTGTTTTTGGAAGTTCAAAGTCCCTTCCCCTCCTTTTAGTATCGGAGGCATGGAGAATAGTATTCCATCACGCTCTGTTTCTGACAACAAACCGCTGTCAAGAACTAATAGTGCATTTTTAAGAGTCCCTTTGTCTTTGATGAATTTGATTTCGTATAACAACTCCCCGACCGATCCGCTAGACACGTCAAAATGATAACACCGACTGGTATCTGGAAGGTACTTCTCCCATTCTTCACAATAATACGCAATGCTTCTTGAATTACCAAAAATAAACGAATCATACTTGCCATCTTTATAATGGTTGGAGTAATGCTTCGCAGAAACAAAACCCCGATTCAGATTTACTATATTATCGGGTTGATAATAAACATCATAATGCCAAATCACCTTGAACGGATCCGCCACCACATAATATGCCAGCATCACTAACAACGGCAAGCTCAATAACAAACAATATCCCAAAAACCTCTTCATGCTATCAAAACCGGAAGTATATAAATGTTTGATTTGAACGGGCGAACATAACGATAGCGATGACTATCAGATATGACAAAGCCCAACGTCCAATTTTGATTGAGGGCGAAACCTCTTGCTTTTTCACTTCCAATGCATGACTACTGTCTCTTTTGATCCATTCAACTATCAGCATTAAGATGATGAACAAATTCGTCGGCCACATGTCGGGTAAGGTAAAGAAACGATATCCTGCCCGCAATGTTCCGAATTGCAACATCCCTTGAAAATACGCCCAAGCTTGCCCTATATTCTCCGCTCTAAAAATTATCCACCCTATCACTGCCAAAAAGAAAGTCAGAAGCATCTGACCCACTTCCTTAAAAGTCGGCAAAAAACGCCCTTCAGCCACTTGGTTCGTGTATTTCCTATTCCTACCCGCGAGAATAAGAGGCAGAAACAAAATGGCATGGTATGCGCCCCATGCAATGAACGTCCAATTGGCACCATGCCAAAATCCGCTCACAAGGAAAATGACGAATGTGTTTCGTATGACCTTCGTCTTTGACACTCGGCTGCCACCCAACGGTATGTAAACATAATCACGGAACCATGTCGTCAAAGAAATGTGCCAACGCCTCCAAAACTCAGCAATGTCCCTGCTGAAATACGGCACATTGAAATTCCGCATCAGTTTGATGCCGAACAATTTGGCCGTGCCTATGGCAATATCGGAGTATCCCGAAAAGTCACCATAGATTTGGAAAGTAAAAAAGACTGCACCCAAGAACAAGGTGCTTCCACTTTGTTCCGAATAAGTCGAGAATACTTGGTCAACAAAAACCGCGCAATTGTCCGCCACCACAATTTTCTTGAACAATCCCCACAAGATTTGCCGCATTCCGTCGCTTGCGGTGTCATAACTAAACTCCCTTTTCTTAAGGAATTGCGGCAAAAGGTTCGTCGCCCTCTCAATGGGTCCTGCCACCAATTGCGGGAAGAACGATATGAAGGCGAAGAATGCGACGATATCCTTGGTCGGTGCTATCTTGCCTCTGTAAACATCGATGGAATAGCTCAAGGCTTGGAATGTATAGAACGAGATGCCGACTGGCAGTATCACCCTCAGCAAAAGGCCATTCGTAGAGATGTGGAACAATTGTGCAAATTCTGTAATGAAGAAATCGTAGTACTTGAACAAGGCCAAAATGCCAAGGTTCAAGACAATGTTCAACCACATCCATGCTTTGGCTCTTTTCCTCGACTCGGCATTCCCGATAAGCAAACCACTACCCCATGAGCAAAACGATGTAAAAGCTATCAACAACAGAAACCGCCAGTCCCACCAGCCATAGAACACATAACT
This sequence comes from uncultured Bacteroidales bacterium, assembly GCA_937902805.1. Lineage (GTDB taxonomy): Bacteria > Bacteroidota > Bacteroidia > Bacteroidales > F082 > Limimorpha. The sequence continues at coordinate 162 of CALEMB010000120.1, read as the reverse complement.
CGCCGCCACCACAAAGGCATTCTGCAAACGAAGCTGCCATTTCGACTTGGTGATGAAGCGGTCGAAGACAAACCAATAGAGCAGGAAAACTATCGGCAGAAAAATGGCAAGATCGAGATCGGAAGAGCGTCCGTGTAGGGAAAGAGTGTAGATCTCGGTGGT
>CALEMB010000119.1 GCA_937902805.1 uncultured Bacteroidales bacterium | reverse complement strand
AACTTGCATCAGTCGTAAGACGCTGAAGTGACAACCAAAATCAGCAAATTACATTCCTTCGAGGTAGCTTCGATGTAGCCAACATCGTCGGAGGATACTCGGAGGATGTACGCTACATCCACGCTACATCGTCGGAGGAGGTACGGAGGGGAACGCTTGAACCCTTGAACCCTAAATATAAGCAACTAAGCAATAATAAATATATGATATGAAAAAAGTAATGCTCGTTTTCGGAACGCGTCCCGAGGCCATCAAGATGTGCCCGCTGGTGAAGGAGTTCCAGAAATATCCAAAGGACTTTGAAACAATTGTATGTGTCACGGGCCAGCATCGCGAGATGCTCGATCAAGTATTGCGTATTTTCGAGGTAAAGCCTGATTACGACCTCAACATTATGAAGCAGGGGCAGGATCTCTATGATGTGACTGCACGTGTGCTGACAGGCATGCGTGATGTGTTTGCACAATGTAAGCCAGACGTGGTGTTGGTGCATGGCGATACCACTACCAGCACAGCTGCTGCTCTCGCTGCTTTCTACCAGCAGATTCCTGTGGGCCATGTGGAAGCGGGCTTGAGAACGCATAACATCTACAGCCCTTGGCCAGAGGAGATGAACCGCCAGATTACGGGTCGTATTGCTACTTACAACTTCTCACCGACTCCGCTTTCAGAGAGCAACCTGAAGGAAGAGAAAGCCCAAGGCCAAATTTTTGTGACGGGCAATACTGTAATCGATGCCCTCCACATGGTGGTGGATAAACTGAAGACCGATAAGGTCTTGGCTGACGAGCAAATCAATGTGCTGAAGGCCGCTGGATATGATGTTACACGTTTGAACAATGGAAAGAAATTAGTCCTGATTACAGGACATAGACGTGAGAACTTTGGCGATGGCTTTATCAGCATGGTCACGGCCATGAAAGACCTCAGCGAGAAATATCCCGATGTTGACTTCGTCTATCCCATGCATTTGAACCCTAACGTGCGCAAGCCCATCCACGAGGTGTTTGGCGAAGACCTCACCCGCCCCAACTTCTTCTTCATCGAGCCGCTCCAGTACTTGGAGTTCGTTTACTTGATGGAGAAATCGACCGTTGTCCTCACCGACAGTGGCGGTATTCAAGAAGAGGCTCCCGGCTTGGGCAAGCCTGTGTTGGTGATGCGTGATACCACCGAACGCCCCGAAGCCCTCAAGAGCGGCACAGTACACCTCGTCGGCACCAACCATGACCTTATAGTTAAAGAAGTAAGCACTCTCCTTGATGATGCAGCTGCCTACGAGCTTATGTCCAAAGCCGTGAACCCCTACGGCGACGGAAAGGCTTGCTCCCGCATCGTGCGCGCTCTCAAAGGAGAGCAGGTGGATCGCTACGAAGTTTAGTAGGTTAGTAGGTTAGTAGCTTAGTAGGTTAATAGGTTAGTAGGTTAATAGAGATGATTGGAATTACATACTCCTTCGAGAAACTGAATGTATGGCAAGAAGCCAAGAAATTGGTAGTTGATGTATATCAATTGCTAGATAGCTTTCCTAAGTTCGAGAAATATGCGCTATGTGATCAGATTCGTAGAGCTGTAGTCTCCGTCCCCTCAAACATTGCTGAAGGCAGTGGACGTAAGTCGTTAAAAGAACAAATCCGATTCCTTGAGATTTCGTATGGTTCATTAATGGAGACATTCAACCAGCTTCTGATAGCCATTGACCTCACCTATATAACAGAAGAAAGCGTTGAAGCAATTAAGCCCCGTATTGATGCGGTTGCAAAGATGATTAACGGTTTGAGCAACGCCTATTCCGATAAACTGGAAAAGCAAAACTCCAATAAGTCACAAAACAATTAAGCTATTAAGCTACTAAGCAATTAAGCTAAAATTCAATTAAGCAAATAAACAATTAAACTTACAACAATATGATCAACGTTATCGGATTGGGCTACATTGGTTTGCCCACTGCTTTGATGATGGCTTCGCATGGTGTCGAGGTCATTGGTACTGACTACAACAAGGAGCTGGTTGCCACCCTCAACGCTGGTAAGACCACCTTCAAGGAAGACGGCCTCGACGAACTGTTCCAAGCTGCTTTGGCAAAAGGCATCAAGTTCACCACCGAGTATCAAAAGACTGATATGTATATTGTCAGTGTGCCTACTCCATACGATAAGTTCAGTAAGAAGGTTGACGCCTGCTATGTAGTCGCTGCCGTCAAGGATGTGATGAAGGTTTGCCCCAAGGGTGCCACAGTAGTGGTTGAGTCAACTGTAAGCCCCGGAACTATCGACAAGTTTGTGCGCCCCGTGATTGAGGCCAACGGCTTCAAGATTGGTGAGGACATCAACCTTGTGCATGCTCCTGAACGTATTATTCCTGGTAACATGGTGTATGAATTGTTGCACAACAACCGCACCATTGGTGCTGACAGCCGTGAGATTGGTGAGAAGGTGAAGAAATATTATGCTTCGTTCTGCCAAGGTGAAATCGTTGTTACCGACATCCGCACTGCCGAAATGACCAAGGTGGTAGAGAATACCTACCGTGCCGTCAACATCGCCTTCGCCAACGAGCTGAGCCGCATCTGTCGTCACGACAATATGGACGTTTACGAGATCATCCGCATCTGCAACATGCATCCGCGTGTCAACATCCTGCAGCCGGGCCCGGGCGTGGGCGGCCACTGCATCTCGGTTGACCCCTGGTTCCTCGTGGGCGACTATCCGCAGCTCGCCAAGGTGATCGACGAGAGCATGAAGACCAACGACTACCAGCCCGTCTTCGTGTTGGAGCGCATCCACGAGATTATGGAAGCCCACCATATCACCGACAACCGTCGCGTGGGCCTCTACGGCATCACCTACAAGGAGAATGTTGACGACGTGCGCGAAAGCCCGACCCTGCAGATGATCGACATCCAGGAGCGCCACCTGGCCCGCCCCCTCAAGAGCTTCGACCCCTTCTTCACCGACAAGGCCATTGTACCCAACCAGATCTTGGACTTCGACCAGTTCCTCAGCGAGGTGGATATGGTGGTCATCATGGTGAAGCACGATCATATCAAGCAGAATTGGGATAAGTTGAAAGACAAAGTGATATTGGACTGCCATAATATTTGTCCGCTCACTGAGAACGTGTATCATATTTAATAGTTCAAGAAGTTCAAAAGTTCAAGGGTTCAAGGGCTGCCGCATTACACCTTGAACCTCTTGAACTGCCCGCAGGGCATCTTGAACACTTTGAACTAAAAAATTGACCCGATTTTAACATTTTAGAGGCCAAAAACGCGAATTTGTAGCGTAGGCGAAGGTTAGGCGTAGCGTAGGCGTACCTTAGGCGTAGCGATAGCGGCCAAAACCGACCAGGATTTAACATATTAACAGGCGACCAGCCGTTCGACTTTTTAAGTATAAAATGACTTTTGATATGGAGAAGTTCCTCGAAAAAATATCAGCCTACCAGTTTCTCAACTACATGATTCCTGGCACGTTGTTCCTCGTCCTTGTTGATATATTGGCTATCTATGACTTGCCTTTGGACAACGTGTTTCTGGTGTTATTTGGTGGGTACTTCTCAGGGATGGTGCTGAGCCGAATTGGGTCACTGTTGATAGAGTGGCTATTGAAGAAATGGAAGTTTGTTGTTTTCGCTCCTTATGGTAAGTTTAAGGAAGCAGAGGCAAAAGACTCCAAAATCACTACTCTTTCAACCGAGAACAACACCTACCGCACTTTCTTGGCAACGTTTTTGGCTTTGTTGATTCTTTTCGGCTTGAGTTTGATACCTGGTGTGAAAGATTTTATGCATACCCCTTGGATGGCTCTGATTGTCATAGCTGGTCTAACCGCGTTGTTTTTGTTTGCCTACCGTAAGCAGACTGATTATGTGCGTAAAAGCGTGGAGCATATAGTGGACAAAGATAAGAATAAAGAGAATAAGGATTGAAAAACATAATGATATGGAAAATTACGTCAAGTTTTACCCAGTTGGCAATGGCGACTGCTCATTGATAAAACTCGACAATGGCATTACCATTATAATTGATTGCCAAATTGCGGAGATTACAAAGGATAATAAGAATTCCGTTTTTGATGTCAAGGCAGACTTGTTGAAGGAACTCGGCAGAGATGCTGCTGGTCGTCCGTTTGTGGATTTGTATGTCAGCTCCCATCCGCACAGCGACCATTGCAGTGGGTTTGAGGCCAATTTCTACTGCGGCAAGCCTGAAGATTATGATAAGGAGAAAGATAAGGACAAGATTGTCATCGGAGAACTTTGGGTTAGCCCTATGGCTTTGAACAACAGTATCGACCCCACTGCTGTGCCAATCCGCAAAGAGGCCAAGCGGCGTAGAAAACTATATGATGACGATGAAAAATACATGGGAGAATATGGCTCACTGCTCCGAATAGTAGGCTACGATAAAGACAAGGAGTTTGATGGTCGTTATGGATACATACCTGGCACCAAAGTGCATGTGGTTGACCACAAGTCATTGAAGTATCTGGTCCTATTCATCCATGCACCTTTTAAGGAGAGTGTTGAGGTGGGCAAGGAACAAGACGATAAGAACGAAGTTTCTATTGTGCTCCACATGACTTTCGTTGACACTAATGGCAATACAGTTTGTCGGCTTCTCACCGGTGGCGATGCCGAACATGAAGTGTGGGAGAAAATCATTGAAAATAATAAAAGAGAAGAAAACCTTGAATGGAATATCTTTCAGGCACCCCATCACTGCTCATGGACTTTCTTCAACGAAACATCTAACAAAGAAGAGGTGAAGGATTCGGCTACTACGATTTTGGGGAAACAGTTGCCTTATGCGCATATAGTCACATCATGCACCAGCATCAAAAACCTTGACCCCAAAGCGGTGCCGCCACCCAGCGAAGAGGCAGCGAAAGAATACAAGAAACAGCTTAAGAGTGGCGATGACCATTTCTTGAACACCGAGGATGAGTATAATGCTACCAAAATGCCAATCGTGTTTAAGATAACAGAATACGGCAAAACAAAAATGAAGCAAGCTGTTCCGTCAATCGAATCAGTAGTCAACAAGCCTGCACCCAGGGCGGGCAGGGATTAGTCTGTAGATGTCATGGCAATAAATCATTATAAGGTGGTGGAGGGTGTTGAATTACAGCCATCGTATATTCGCATTCCGCGAGCGGCTGCCATCTATCGTGTGGCAAAAAACCATCCTTATGTGTCTAATGTTTATTGCAAGACTACCCCGAAGGGTGATGTCCTGATTTTCATGACAGTGGATTCTGAAATTGCCGATATTGTAAAGAACAACATCCATGAGAAAGAACCCATTGCCATCAAATGTCACAAGTCCGACAATCGGATGCCTGAAGTTTATGCTTTGAGAAAAGATTTTCCCTTAGGTTTGCCGCATAGCAATGCGGTGCCTTTCGACCACCCTGTTTCGCTGTGTGTTTCTGATGTTCCGTTTCAAGACCTTCGCACCAATTTCAGTGCATTCAGTTTCATCGAGTTGATTAGGCGATGGTTTTCCAAGAACGCTATAGGTGAGTTACACGAAAAAGACCGTCCGATGGAAGTGTTCTTTGATTCAGAAGAGATTACATATTTCCCATTTAACCCTCAAACCAACAATAATTACTATTTTGTCCGCTATACCCAAAAGACAAACTTGTCGTCTATTGTTGAGGAAGTGAGTGAAAGGGATGCCAACTATTGTTTATTGCTGGTGCCTGTGAGTGTGAATGTTGCCGGATATGTGCATCGTATTCCAAAGAAACTTGGCGAGTTTAGGGATATGCAGGTGTCTTCGGGAATACCTTTCATCGAAGCGATAGTCAATGCCATTACCAATTCGCCTCGGCTAAGAAGATGCTATTTGCCGCTTATGCTGGGTTTGATTATGCCCATGTCGCGGCAAGCAGGGCAGCAATATGAGGATATAAATCTTTTCTCATTGAGATTGCAAACTTCAAGCGGTGTTATTTTCAAGAAATACAACGAGTTTAGGAAACCTTCTTTTGATAAGTTTCTTGATGATCTTGATGTGCATATATCCTTCCTTGTCAATGGTGTCAGTGTTGATAGGCTTGGGGCTTGTAGCGGCTGTGACTCATCGATTAACGAGGTCACTTTTCTTGGAACTGGTGCGTTGGGCTCCCAAATACTTGACCACTTTGTTCGACGTGGACAGGCAAAGATCTTGCATCTTGTTGATTCCGACATCATGTTTCCCCACAATGAGGGACGACACACTTTAGACGTTTCCGATGTGATGAACTACAAGGTCAAGGCGCTCAAAGACAAGTACCAAGGAATTGAAGGATTGAAGCTATATACCTATCCTGAAGACTTTCTCCGCTGTTCAGAACAGACAACAAATCGTGTTTTGACTGATACCGAGCTGGTGATTGATGCCAGCACCTCGGTTGGGGTTGAACGCCATTTGACACTTGATTTGGATAAATATCCCACAAGGAGATGCACCACGTTCCTTAATCCTAAGGGAACAGACGTGGTGATGCTTATGGAAGACAAAGAGCGATACCACAGGTTGGATTTGCTCGAAATGGATTACTACCGTGCAGTGATAAAAGAGTCGTATCTCGACAATCATCTTGATGTTTCAGAGAAGCAACGTACAAATATATTCAGCTGTAGGGCCGAGTCGGTTGTTATGGATTTTGACAATGTCGCAGTTTTGGCTTCCATTGTTTCTTCTCAAATACCGAAATGTTCGGCACAGGCTGATGCTCAACTTACCGTCTGGCAAATGGATGCCGCACAGGGTATGGTAGTTCGTCATGACCTAAACCAGTCAAATTGGCGGACGTACAAAACCAACACGGTTACAGTTATGGTCAGTGATGCGGTAATAAATGAGATGATTCAGCAACGCGTGCAGAAACTACAGAACAATCCTCCTGTTGAAACGGGAGGGACCCTATTGGGAACTTACGATAAAGACCGTAATCTGATTTATGTGGTTTATATGATTCCTGCCCCTGATGATAGCGTTGAGGCTGGTACGTCATATATCAGAGGGATTGACGGGTTGTTTGAGGAAGTTGAGAGGATAAAAAAACGTACGGGTCATCAAATAGTTTATCTTGGTGAGTGGCACTCTCACCCTCATCATTGCAGCAATGCGCCAAGTGCTTTTGACCAGACTTTATTTGGCACTATGAGCACAGAAATGTCGAATAGCGATTATCCTTTTGTTATGGGCATACTTGGTGACGAGGGTTTGAATTTGATAGCCCAAATGTGAAAATCTCTCTATCCATAAAGGAATGATAGCGATATTAAACATACTAAAGTGCATCAGATAAAGTACACCAGTTAAGAATCCTGTCACATTAATAAGAAAATAATAAATATTTGTTGTTGATGTAATATCTTTGCTTTTGATATTAAATGAATTCGGAGTACAAAATAAAGAATAACAGCATTAGTTGGCAATTTGAAACCGACCAAACGAAGTATTCAAAATACTTTAATAGTTGTAAAGGCGTGTTTCAAGGAGGGGGCTGTAAGGCTATTGCTTATATTGGAGCATATAAGCGAGCTTATGAGAGGGGAGTGTTCTTTTCAGAATTGGCAGGAACATCTGCAGGTTCTATTGTTGCTGCTCTTATAGCAGCAGGAGCAAAACCGGAAAAGATTTATGACATTGTAAAGAAAACGGATTTTTCTTCGTTGGTTGAAAGTGTAGGTAAGCTAAATAGAATAAAGGCCGTCTATTTAAAACCTATATTAAAACGTTTACCCGAAAGCATAAGAAATAATATTTCTGAAGAAACGATAAATAGGTTTGGTGTTTTCAATTCGAAAAAAATTGAAGAATTTGTGGAAAACTGTTTGTATGAGATAACAGGCAAACGCAATTTAAAGTTCAACCAGATTATTCCTGATTTGAATATTGTATGTGCTGACCTTCAATCGCATGGTATAAAAATTTGGAATAAGTACAAAACCCCAGAAGAAACCATTGCAAAGGCGGTGAGTGCATCATGCAGCATACCATTATTCTTTACACCAACAGAAAATAGGTATGTTGATGGAGGTATCTTAAGTAATCTCCCAAACTATTTATTTTCCAAAGAACCACATTATAACAGGATATTGTGTTTTAGGAATCACGGTGATAATACTAGCACATTAAAGTCTTTTGGTGATTATGTATCATCGTTGATAGACACTGTGGTGAGTGGCGCAATTGACATTCAACAGCAGTTTGCTCAGGAGTCGTATAATGTCACTATCGACACTGGGAATGTCAGTGCGACAGACTTTGATAAAATAGATGATACTGTAATAGATAATTTGGTTCTTGCTGGTGCAGAAGCAATGGACAATTTTTTGAACGATGAAAGTTCGTTTGTCAAGAATTACCCATCGGATTCAATGCCTATACTTCATAATGAAGAGCAAATGCATTCAATGGTGTCTTATCTAAGTATAGAAAACCATGAAGAAATTTGTGTATGTTGTGAAAATACCTATTGGTGCTGGTCTTTGTTTTTGTCAGTCGTGAAATGGATTCAAGAAAAGACAAAGGTCTATGTTTTTGCAAACAAATACATTCAGCCTAAATATGAGATTGAAGAAAAATCAAGAAGAAGGATGTTGAAAGCGATGGGATGTGTGTTGCGTGAAGTTGATAACCTGCCATTGTGTGGCTTCTTTTTCTCAGACAATGGCATTTGGAGTGGAATAACCTACCAAATTATTGACAAAGCATTTAGTGGTACATATTTTAAGAATCGGCTACTTGATCCTATAATAAGAGAGCTGCTGACCAAACTGAAGACTGACAACAATGTTTTTGATAATGCAAAAACTAATTCAGCAAAGAAGACCAAGATAAGCATAAAAGCAGTTGAAGAAGGTGAAATACTTAGCAAATTAAGAGATGAGAATATTTATGCCACAGCCAATCTTTCATTTGAGGATGTGGAGTTGTCAAATCTTCATTTTATGAACCCTTTAATTAGGGCATTGAAATACAAGCAAATAAGCCAATTGTTTGATGCTTATGGAAGTAACCTGATAGATAAGTTCGGGTCAGCGGCTTTTGTGTTCGATAATGGTAAAGAATCATTGATAGGGCCTCCGTTGGTGGAAGAACATAATAACAAGTTTTATGTTATTGAGGGCAACACCAGATGTACCTATGCATATCGGCATGGTTTGACCAAGTTGAAAATGGTAGTGGCTAGAAATGTAGATAAACAACTTCCTTGTAGGCAGGATGAAACCACAAATATTGAACAAATAATTATCACAGATAAAAAGATAATGGGTGCTGAAAGGTACGATGAGTTTGATTATAGTCTTTTCCGTCATATAGAAAAAGCCCTGCGGCCTCACGATACATATATGTTATGAACACTTTAGAGGTAATATCTGCTATTGCTCGATCAACCCATATTATTAGCAGTTTCACTTTTCACCAGTTCCCTAAACAGCAATTGGTTCAAGATAGTGATATCAATTGGAGTGAAAAAGAACAATATATGTTGGATAAAGCCTTGAAACTAAAAAAAATGGGTATACCGTTTTGGGATGGAATAATGCTAAGTACGTTCAACAATCCTAATTTTTCTGAAGGAGTTTTAAAAAAAGCATTGCGACATAATTCTCATCCACAGCTTATTCATGTGTCAAAGGAACAATTGTTCTCATGGATTGAAGAACAAACACCAGATATTGACCGCTATGCTTTTTGCTCAAAGGTATTACTCGATAATGGAGAAGAAAGGCATTTGACCTTAATTGATTTTCATATTCCTGTTTCAGAAACAAATGTAAAGGTTGTGGAATGCGTATGCAGAAAGTTAGGACTACTCAAAGGCTGGATATTAAATAGTGGAGAATCTTATCACTTTATTGGTAGAGAGCCGATTCTTTCCAGTGATTTAGAAATGCTGTTATACAAAGCTCTTATGTTTACACCAATTATTGACAAAGCTTGGATAAGTCATCAATTACGAGAGCATTCTTGCTCGCTTAGAATAGGAAGAAAGAATGGTTTAATGCCAGAAACTGTAAAAGAGTTATAAATCTAATAACAAAGCGGTTCACTGATCTTACGCGCAGTCAGTACCGCAAACGGGGCTGAAAGGTCTTCCGCACAGCCTTGATGCCCCAAATAAATGAGGGTGTAAGCCCGCTGGTCTCTCAAATATGGTTCAATTCCCAGCGGGCATGCCCTTAACCAAGAATAATTAAATACAAATAATATGAAAGGTATAGTATTAGCAGGCGGTTCAGGTACCCGTCTTTATCCCATTACGAAGGGAGTTAGCAAACAGTTATTGCCCATCTACGACAAGCCAATGGTGTATTATCCCATTTCGGCTTTGATGCTGGCTGGGATTAGAGATATTCTGATTATTTCCACGCCGTATGACCTGCCAGGTTTCAAACGTTTGCTTGGTGACGGCTCTGACTATGGTGTGCACTTCGAGTATGCCGAACAGCCTTCACCTGACGGGCTTGCACAGGCCTTCATTATCGGTGAAAAATTCATAGGAAATGATAGTGCTTGCTTGGTGCTGGGCGATAATATCTTCTATGGCAGTGGTTTCACTGCACTACTCCGCAACGCAGTGAAAGATGCTGAGGAGAACAAGAAAGCTACTGTATTCGGTTACTGGGTGAGCGATCCAGAACGCTATGGCGTTGCAGAATTTGACCATAATGGCAATTGCCTCAGCATCGAAGAGAAACCTAAAGAGCCTAAGAGCAACTATGCTGTGGTGGGTCTCTATTTTTATCCCAACAAGGTGGTGAATGTTGCAAAGACTATCAAACCTTCGGCTCGTGGCGAGCTGGAAATAACTACTGTCAATCAAGAGTTTCTGAAAGACGGAGAGCTGAAAGTGCAAGTCTTTGGCCGGGGCTTCGCATGGTTAGACACTGGTACGCATGATTCGCTTTCAGAAGCATCAACTTTCGTGGAGGTTATCGAAAAACGTCAAGGCCTGAAGGTGGCCTGCCTCGAAGGCATTGCCTATCGCAACGGCTGGATTAGTGAAGAGAAGATGCGTGAACTTGCCATGCCTATGCTGAAGAACCAATATGGTCAATATCTGCTAAAAGTGATTGATGAAATGAAGGAAGATATCACTTCCTTAAGTTTCACACACAAGGAAATGAAAGGCCCCAAAGAATAAATCAAGAAAGACTATGGCTGACAAACAAATTACAGTCACCTCGCCGTTGTTGCCAAACCTCGACGAGTTTAATGCGATGCTCAAAGAAATTTGGGCAAGCAAATGGATAACCAACAATGGGCAATTCCACAAGCAATTAGAAAAGGCTTTATGTGAATACCTAAAAGTGCCTTACATTAGTCTTTTTACCAATGGTACCCTTCCTTTGTTGACAGCTCTTCAGGCACTGCGTATTACTGGCGAGGTCATCACCACACCATATAGCTTCGTGGCAACCACGCACAGTATCTGGTGGAATGGCTGCCGTCCGGTGTTTGTGGATATTGAAGAAGAGACTTGCGGAATTGACCCAGAAAAAATAGAGGCAGCCATCACTCCCAAGACCACAGCCATCATGCCGGTGAGCTGCTATGGCAAGCCGTGCAAGATGAATGAGATTCAGGCTATTGCTGATAAGTATGGCTTGAAAGTGATTCACGATGCGGCTCATGCCTTTGGCGTAGAAGTGAATGGTGAGAGTTGGGTGAGCAAGGGCGACTTGATTTCCCTCTCGTTCCACGCCACCAAAGTTTATAACACCCTCGAAGGTGGTGCTATGGTGATGCACGACGAGGCTACCAAGAAGCGTGTCGATTTCTTGAAGAACTTTGGCTTTGCTGGCGAAACCGAGGTGGTTGCCCCAGGCATCAATAGCAAGATGGATGAAGTACGTGCCGCATACGGCTTGCTGAATTTGAAGCAAGTGGATGAGGCTATCGAGAATCGTCACCAAGTTGCCGTGAAATATCGCAATGCCTTACGCAACGTGCCTGGTATTCGTTTCTTTGACGATATGCCTGGTGTTCGCCACAACTATAGTTACTTTCCAATCTTCATCAATGCCGAAGAGTTTGGGCAAACGAGAGACGAAGTTTACTTCAAAATGAAGGCAGATGGAGTACTGGGTCGCCGCTACTTCTATCCTTTGATTAGCACCTTCAGTACTTATCGCAGTCTGCCGAGTGCCGGAGCAGAGAACCTGCCGGTGGCAACCAAGGTGGCCAACGAGGTAATTTGCCTTCCGATGCACCACCAATTGACTGATGCTGATATTGAACGTGTACTCAGTTATTTCGTTAAACTTTAACCATTATGAAGAAACTGATGCTTTTGGGTGGCATTCGCTACCTGCTTCCTGCTATTGAATCGGCACATAAACATGGTTGTCACGTCATTACTGTTGACTACCTACCCAATAATATTGCCCATCAATACAGCGATGAATACCATAATGTAAGTATTCTTGATAAAGAGGTAGTGTTAAAGTTGGCACAGGAACTGAAGATAGACGGTATTTTAAGTTATGCGGTTGACCCAGGGGTTACCGCTGCCGCATACGTGGCTGAGCAAATGGGTTTGCCATTCACTTGTTCTTACAAAGCCGCTTGCATTATGCAAGACAAAGCCAGTTTCCGTCAGTTTCTTCTTGAACATGGCTTTAATTGCCCGACAGCTAAAGGTTATACGGATGCAAAAGAAGCCGTCATGGATAAGGATCTCTTCCATTGGCCAGTAATTGTGAAGCCAGTGGATTCTGCTGGCAGTAAAGGTGTGTCAAAAGTTGATGACCCAAAAGATTTACCTAAGGCCATAGAACATGCTTTGGAAGAATCGCACAATGGACATTTCATCATAGAGGACTTCTTGGAGTTGGATGGCTACCAGTCGAGTTCCGATTGCTTCAGTGTGGATGGTAAATTGGTTTATGCTGATTATTCCGACCAGCATTTTGACAGCTCTGCCAGCAACCCTTACACTCCAGCCATAGAAGTATGGCCTGCCACAATGCCGCAAAAGGTTCAAGACGAATTAACTGTAGAATTGCAACGCTTAATTAATCTACTGGGTTGCGGTACAGGTTTATACAATGTGGAGAGCCGTCTTTGCAAAAATGGCAAAGCTTACCTAATGGAAGTATCACCTCGTGCTGGTGGCAATCGTATTGCCGAGTTGCAGCGTATAGGTACAGGTATTGATTTAATTGAAGCCGAAGTGCTGAAAGCCATAGGTGAACCTTTGCCAGAAATCAAGCAGCCGAAATACGATGGTATATATGTGAATGACATTATCCATTCCAACCAAGGCGGTAAGTTTTGCGAGGTCTGGTATGATGAGCAGTTCAGGCGGAAACATTTCATTAGTGAAGCTGTCTATCCCAAAAAGGACGATACAGTGGAACAATTCCATGGTGCAAACAATGCGGTGGGTTCTGTTTTTCTGAAATTTGAAAACCTCGCTGAAGTTGATGCCCACATTGTAAACCATGATGATAATATTAAGGTCGTAGTAGAATAAATCAGTTATAATATGAAAGATATTGGAAGCATATTCCCGTTATATGACTCTGATTTGGAACTTTTAGATGACAAATCATTGGATTGGTATGATACGGAGAAGGTAAATTATTCTTTATGTAGGGAGGCATTTACCGCCATTATTGACAAAATGCGAAATTCGGGTAAGAGAGTGTTAATACCTGCTTATACTTGTGGAACCGTTGTAACTCCATTCAAAGAACAGGCGTGGAATTGCTTCTATTATCCTATTGATAAGAGTCTTAGGATTGTAGTTGAGGAAACAAAAAAACTTGCGACGAGCCAACAGTTTGATTTAATGATTGTTCACCCTTATTATGGCAAAGATTTAAATGAAGAGGAGATAGATTTAATTGAGGAAGTACGTGTAACCGGGTGTAAAATAATCGTGGATCTTACACAATGCATTTTTTCAAAGCAGAGGCTCGATTATGTTGATTTTTACATCGGTAGTTATCGCAAATGGTTTTCTATCCCGGATGGCGGTTTTATGGAGTGTGCTGAAATATCGGAATACATTGATGATTCACTGAAAGAAAATAACAAGTTCGTTTCATTGCAAAAAGATTCTATGTATCTAAGAGGTCTGTATTTTGATACTGATAATGAGGAAGTTAAAAAAATCTCGGTTCGGATTAATAAATATGCAGTGGGACTTGTTGAATCAGAGGTGGCTCCACATAAGATGTCCAATGTGTCATTACAGTTATTAGAGAAGGAGGATAAGGAAGAAAACCAACGGCTAAGATACGAGAACTATAAGTATTTGTTCAAAAATCTTCAAGGATTAGACGTTTGTAAATTAGTGTGCAATAATATAAGCGAGGTCACTTCTGCTCCGTTATATTTTGTCGTTTATGTAAATGATCGTCCACAACTACAAGCTGATTTGGCAGCACAGCATATTTATGCTCCAGTTATTTGGCCTGTGGCTTATGATGAAGTTTTGATTGACGATACTGTGAAATATATATATAATACAATACTTGCCATTCCAATAGACCAAAGATATAATCAAGAAGATATGAACAAGATAATAAGAACAATAAAACAACACTACAATGTATAAAATTGCAGTTATTGGGGCTAATGAGCCTTTGATTCCATTTTACAAGCAGGCTAAGGCACTTGGTTATTATCTTGTTGGCATAGCCTGGGCTGAAGGAGCTGTTTGTAAAGAATTTTGTAACAGTTTTTATCCGATTTCTTTTTCTGACAGAGAAGCTGTGCTACGTGTCTGCAAAGAAGAGGGCGTTGATGGGATTACATCATTTAGTTTAGAGTCAGCCCTTCCTACAGTGGTTTATGTTGCTCAGGCAATGGGACTTGTGAGCAATAGCGAAGAATGTGTTAGACGTACTGAAACTAAATATGCACAACGCTTGGCATTTGAGAATAACGGTATATCCGTCCCGAAATACCTTAAGTTGCATAAAGGTAATCAATGTGATACTTCACAGATGCGTTATCCGATCATTGTAAAACCACTTGACAGTGGCGGTAGTCAAGGAATAACCAAATTGGATTCTCCCGATGCCTTGCCTGAGGCTTTAGAAGAAGCTTATAACCATTCTCGTACAGAGAATGCTATTGTTGAAGAATTTATTGATGGTCGCGAATTCAGTGTGGAATCAATAAGTCATAATGGGAAGCACTATATCCTTCAAATCACAGATAAAGTTACAAGTGGTGCGCCTCATTTCATTGAGATGGCTCATCACCAGCCTGCTGATATCACCGAAGAAATGGCTTCTAAGATTAGTAATACGGTTGACAAGGCATTGACGGCTCTGAAAATAGAAAATTCCCCAAGCCATACAGAGTTAAAGGTGAATTCACGAGGAGAGATTTACATTATAGAAATAGGTGCCAGAATGGGTGGTGACCGGATTACCTGTGATTTGGTGCGTCTTTCAACAGGATATGATATGGTGAAAGGGGTTATAGAATTAGCTGTTGGTAGATTTACTGAACCCGTTTTACCATCGAAGCATTATTCAGGTGTTTATTTTTACAGTAAACTGGCCCCTGAGGTTGGCGATATTATTCGTAATAGTAATCATTATCCAGAGATTGTTGAATGCGGAATAAAGGAGGGGCCACTGCCCGAAGTGAAAAGCAATGCGGATAGAGGTGGTTATTTTATTTATCAATCGAACAAACAAAGATTTAAATATGGAACGTACAGTGTATTTTAGAACATTTGAAGAAGATGACGCTAAGTCAATTTATCAATGGAAAAACGATGACGAATTGAGAAAGCTTAGTGTGGGTCTTAATCGCAGAATGTGCCAACAAGAGGCTTTGGAATGGGTTAAATCTCACATGATGCACAATCCTTATCAAGCATGGTGGGCTATTTGTGCAAAAGATACTAATAGAATGATAGGATATATGAGTTTGACAAATATTCATTATATTAATCGTTCGGCAGAATTTGGCGGTTTGGTTATAGGAGATAAGGAGTATCAAGATGGTTCCGCGTGGGTTGAGTCATATTTGTTCTTATATGAGTATGCTTTTGAACGGTTGGGGTTGAATCGAGTTTATGGTATGTATATAGTAGACCATAAAACCACAGATTTTATAGGATCGGTTTTTTTCTCGAGAGAAGAAGGAATTCTTCGACAAGCTTTTTATAAAAATGGGAAATTCTATGATGCTTCGATTGGTTCGGTATTAAGTGAAGAATACTTTTCTCATAAAGAAAAAGGAGACTATGAATTAGAATCCGTAATGCAAAGAATGATAAAAAAAATACGTGAAACCAAACATAAAAAAAATGTATAATCCTTTTTCACTGGAAGGCAAAACAATATTAGTTACAGGTGCTTCTTCTGGTATTGGACAAGGAGTCGCCATAGCTTGCTCTAAGATGGGAGCGTCAATTGTCCTTAATGGAAGAAATCAAGAACGCTTGCAAAATACACTATCTCAATTGGAGGGTGAAGGTCATTTAATAATTGCATCTGATCTCGCCGAACAGTGCGGTATAGATAACTTGGTGGCAACATGTCCTGCAATTAATGGCGTTGTTCACTGTGCGGGGATACCCAAAATATGTCCTGTTAAGAGACTTAAGAGGGATTTATTTCTTGAGATAATTAATACAAATGAATTAGCACCTATTTTACTTACTGCTGGTTTGTTAAAAAATGGTAAGTTGTTAAAAAAATCATCGATTGTTTTTATTGCATCGACTGCGGGTATTTTTACAGCAGGAAGTGTTGGAGATTCTGATTACTCTGCCACCAAAGGGGCTCTCAGTGGTTTTGCAATGACAGCTGCTAACGAGTTAGGCCCTCAGGGTATTAGAGTGAACACAATTTGCCCTGCTGTTGTTGAAACCCCTATTTTAAAACAGTCTTTAAGTTTAATGACAGAGGAAGAACTAAGAAGTAAGTTGGATAGATATCCATTAAAGTGCTTTGGCAAGCCGGAGGATGTTGCATATGGAGTGATTTATCTTCTTTCAGAAGCATCAAGTTGGGTGACTGGAATTAATTTAGCCATTGATGGAGGATGTCATTTGTAAAAAAATAACAAACATACGATATTATGAAGTGTATATTTAAAAATGTAGAAATCAAAAGCATTGCCACTTGTTTGCCAGAGAAAGTGGTTGAAATGACTGGTTACAAAGACATTTTTGGAGAAAAAGTTGTTGAAGAAACTATCAGTGGTTCAGGCATTGAACGTTTGCATGAGGCAGCTATAGGCGAGACTACGGCTGATTTATGCCAGTGTGCTGCAGAACTAATTTTTGAGAAAGAGAACTATAATAGGGATCTGATTGATGGATTAGTATTTGTTTCGCAAACTTTCGACTATTATATGCCAGCAACAGCATGTGTTCTTCAAGGGAGACTCGGTCTATCTAAAGATTGCGTTTGTTTTGATATTTCGTTTGGATGTAGTGGTTACATTAATGGTATATTTCAAGCTGCTTCACTTATCTCATCAGGAGCTTGTAATAATGTGCTTTTGTTAGCAGGTGATACCAATTCAAAGAATCATAACAAGAAAAACAAATCTGATGTTATGGTTTTTGGTGATGCGGGTTCAGCTTCGATTGTGAGCAGAGGGGATTCTGATTTAGCATTTCATATTCAGACGAATGGATATGATTATAAGACTGTTATTTGGGATGGCAAAGGATACAGGAAATGGCCACAAAACCTCAGCTCTGATTATGTGACTGAAGAACCACCTATGCAAGGTGATGACGTGTTTAGTTTCATTGTCTCTGTTGGCCCTAAGACCATCAAATCAGTTCTTGAACTGGCTGGATGGGACAAGGACGAAGTGGACTTCTATGGTCTGCATCAGGCCACCAAGATTACAGTGGATTTTATGCGTCGCAAGTTGAAACTGGCACATCCCGAACGTGCGCCGTTCGATATTATGAACTATGGAAACACGGGACCGACTACCGTGCCATTGGTGCTGACTGATTGGCCTTATCGTGCAGATGGAATTGACACATCAACTTGGCATAAGGTTATTCTTGCCGCATACGGTGTTGGACTAAGCTGGGGTAGCATTGCTTGCGACCTTTCACAGACAAAGATTTACAGACCCATTAATCAGTAACGCAATATGAAAGCATTTATCTTCCCTGGTCAAGGTTGCCAAAAAGAGGGCATGGGCAAGGATATCTATGACAACTTCCCCAAAGCCAAAGAACTGTTTGAGCGTGCCAATGATTATCTTGGCCGTCGTATTACCGATGTGATGTTTAACGGCACAGAGCTGGAATTGATGCAAACCATCAATACGCAACCTTCTGTGTTTCTCTACGAAGTTGTACTGGCATTGACACAAACTGAGGTCCACCCAGATGTGGTGGCTGGTCATTCACTTGGAGAGTTTGCTGCATTGGTGGTGAATGGTGTGATAGAATTTGAGGATGGATTAAACCTCGTGCTCAATCGTGCCGTCATTGGCCAAAAAGCATGCGACAAGGTGCAAACGGGCATGGGTGCAGTGATTGGTCTCTCTGACGAATATGTAGCCAAACGTATCAAAGAGATTTGGGATGAAACAGGTGAGCCTATCTATTTTGCCAATTACAATGGTCCCGGACAGGTGGTTATTAGCGGCTCACGGAAGGGAGTGCGTGCCGCTTGCAAGGCCTTTATGAAAGAGGGTGCAAAGAAGGCTGTTGCTCTACCTATCAGCGGATCGTTCCATACGCCTTATATGGACGAGGCTCGTGAAGAACTGGGCGACATCATCCGCAAGACTCCGTTCCATGATGCACAGTTCCCGGTGTATCAATGTGTGGATGCTCTGCCTCATACTAATGCAGATGAAATAAAAGAAAACCTTATCCAACATATCACGCACCCTGTGTTGTGGACTTCAATGACACACAATATGGTGAAGGATGGTGTGACCGAGTTCTATGAGGTGGGTACCGATGATACATTGGAGAAGATTGTCCGCCGCATGTATCCTGACCTGCACCAGCAGTCGTTGTTGGATGTTGACACCTATCGTGACCGAGTGCATAATTACAAACAATTACCTGAATAAAAACAAAGCAAATCAGTTTAATATTAACAATTAAAAATTTAAAGTTATGACATTAGAAGAATTTGTTGAACATTTCGCTGACGAAATGACCGAAACCCCTGTCGGCACCATCACTGCCGACACCAATTACAAAGAACTCGTAGAGTGGGGCTCGTTAGCCTCTTTGTCAATTATCTCGATGATCGAGGAGGAATACGACCACTTGATTACTGGAGCCGATGTGCGCGCCCGTAACTCTGTGAAAGAACTTTGGGAATATGTTGAATCACTTTAAAAACAAGAAAGGAGAAAATTATGGAACTTGATAAATTTATTGAACAATTTGCGGAACAGTTTGATGATCTTAACCCCAGTACTCTCTCAAGGTCCACTGTGTTTCATGAATTAGAGGGTTATTCTTCTCTTGTGGCTCTTTCTATTATTGCAATGGTTGATGAGGAATATGATGTTTCTCTTAAGGGTGATGAAATGCGCAAAGCTGTTACTATCGAAGATTTATTCAATATTGTAAAATCAAAAAATGTATAATCCATTTTCCTTAGAAGGTAAAACAATCTTTATTACAGGTGGCTCATCTGGTATTGGCCGAAGTTCTGCTATTGAATGCTCAAAATTGGGTGCCAACGTTATTATTACAGCTAGAAATAAGGAGAGATTAGAAGAAACATTTGCGCAGTTACAGCCACGAAGTGGAAACCGTATGTTTTTGGCTGAAATGACTTCGGCAAATGATGTTGAAAAAATCACAAACGATATCGAAAAAATAGATGGTTTGATAAATGCTGCAGGCATAGGATCAACCATTTTGTTTCAATTTGCAAAACCAGGGAAAATCCATGATGTTTTTGATGTTAATTTTTTTGCACCATTCGAATTAACAAGATTGCTGCTAAAAAAGAAAAAAATAGAAAAAGGAGCTTCTATAGTTTTCGTATCGTCTGTTGACGGCCCAATAACAACACACATTGGCAATAGTACGTATAGTGCTACTAAAGGTGCCTTGACTGCTATGGCTAAAAGTTTAGCATTGGAATTGGCTTCAAAAGGTATTAGGGTCAATTACCTCATGCCTGGTGTGATAGAAACGCCATTAATAAAATCAGGTGAAATCTCGGAAGAACAATTTTTAAATGATATGAAGAATTATCCTTTAGGAAGATACGGTAAACCAGAAGAAGTTGCTTTGGCTGCTGCTTTTTTCTTGTCAGATGCAAGTTCGTTTATAACAGGTGCAGGCTTAGTAATAGATGGTGGTTATACCCTTCAATAGACAGTATGAAGACTATAATTGACAAAGTTTATGTAAGGGCTATCAATGCATGGCTCCCTAAAAACATAGTGGATCTAACCTCGTTTAATTCAATGTATGGGGTGGAAGAAGTAAATAGTATTATAAAGGCCACAGGCGTGGAAAAGGTTCATGTTGTTGATGATAATATGACCTCTTCTGATATGTGTTATATTGCAGCAGAAAAACTATTTGAGCAAGATGGTTTTGATAAAGTTTTGATAGATGGTCTAGTGTTTGTTTCTCAAACAACTGATTGGATACTCCCAGCAACTTCCATTTCTTTACAAGATAGGCTGGGCCTGTCAAAAGACACGGTGTGTATAGACGTGCATTATGGTTGTTCAGGCTACATATATGGCCTATTCCAAGCTGCATCATGGATAGTATGTGGTGCATGTAAGAACGTTTTGGTTTTGGCGGGTGATACAACATCAAGGATGATAAACGAGCATGACAAGTCGCTACGACTCGTGTTTGGCGATTGTGGCACTGCTACTATAGTTAGTCAGGGTGATGGTCAGATGGGTTTTTATATCCAATCAGACGGTAGTGGGAGCGATAGGCTTATTGTACCAGCAGGTGGTTTTAGAAAACCGGCTAATTCTGATACCTCAAAACTGGAATGGGATGCTGATAATAATGGACGTACCCAAAATGACTTGTATATGGATGGTATGGAAATATTCAATTTTGCTATTACAAAGGTTCATAAACAAGTAAATGCTTTGATTGAGAATATGGCTTGGAATAAGGATGATGTGGGTTTTTATGGCCTTCATCAAGCAAATGAATTTATTGTGAATTATATCCGCAAGAAACTGAAGGTATCTGAAGATATCGCCCCAGTCAATGTAAAGAACTATGGTAATACTGGTCCTGCAACATTGCCTTTGTTGTTATCGGATTTGTGTTCTGGCAATCACAATTATCAACTAAAAAAATCAATTCTAAGCGGTTTTGGCGTGGGTCTATCATGGGGTAGCGTGGCAACCGATTTAAGTAATACGCATTTTTATTCACCAATAAATAGATAATAGTTATGGAACAAAAAGTATTGAATATTATCAATGAAATTAGAGCGGCAAAGAATCTTGCCCCTGTTGATTCAATCAACAATGAAACCAAGTTGAGAGAAGACCTCTCGTTAACTTCTTTTGATCTGGCTGAGCTAACCGTCAAGATTGAAGACGAATTTGATATCGACATCTTTGAGGATGGTTTGGTGTCAACCATTGGTGAAATCTACGCAAAGCTCGCTTAACAATGGTGTTCCTTTACGACAACGAAGCCTATTCGTACAACGACTTGCTCCATGCCATCAGCGGCAGCGGAACGTACTTCCCCTTGTATAGAACCAAGGAGTTGTTTCCGTTTTTTGCCAACATGATCAAGGCTTTGGCTGCCAGTATGCCTCTCACGCTGATTGATGCCGACATCAATGCCTCTGAAATTGATGGGGTGGAGGAGAGCGACATCAATGCTGAGCAGGCATTTGAGCCGAAGACCTATCAAAGCATGGACGAGGTGGTGGCCGCTTTGCAGCAGTCGCAATCTGAAATAACTATCTTCACTTCTGGTACCACAGGGCAGCCCAAAAAAGTGGTTCACAGTATCTCAACCCTCACTCGCAATGTAAGGCTTGGCGAAAAGTATGCCGGGCAAATTTGGGCGTATGCCTACAATCCCACCCACATGGCTGGCTTGCAGGTATTCTTCCAGGCGTTTGAAAACCAGAACACGCTGGTGAATGTATTTGGCAAGCAACGCGATGAGGTGTACCGCCAGATTGCCGACAAGCAGATAACGCATATCTCGGCCACACCTACCTTCTATCGCTTGCTCCTGCCGTTTGAGAAGAGCTATGAAAGTGTGGTACGCATCACATTGGGTGGTGAGAAGTCCGATCAGCATTTGTATGATGCCATTGGTCAGATATTCCCCAAGGCCAAAATCAACAATGTGTATGCTTCCACTGAAGCTGGTTCGCTGTTTGCCGCCAAAGGCGATTGCTTTCAGATACCCGAAGATATCCGTGACAAGTTTAAGGTGGTTGATGACGAGTTGCTAATTCACAAATCGCTGCTGGGGTCTTCCGAAAGCTTCAAGTTTACGGACGATTTCTACCATTCGGGCGATTTGATTGAGTGGGTTGACAAAGAGGCTGGCTTATTCCGCTTCAAGAGCCGCAAAAACGAGCTAATCAACGTGGGTGGCTATAAGGTGAACCCGGGCGAGGTGGAAAATGCCATTATGGCCATCGAGGGTGTGCGTCAGGCTTTGGTGTATGGCAAGGCCAACTCCATTTTGGGCAATGTGCTTTGCGCCGATGTGCAGCTTGAAGAGGGTTTTGTTTTGACGGAGCTTGACATCAAGAAGCATTTGGCCACACAGTTGCAAGACTTCAAGATTCCCCGTAGGATTAAGTTTGTGGAGGAAATGACATTAACAAGAACAGGTAAATTAAAAAGATCATGAACATATTAGTAACAGGATGCTCACGCGGTGTGGGCTTGGAAATTTGCAGTGTGCTGCTGCGCGAAGGCCACACAGTGTATGGCGTGGCCCGCAGTTATACCGACGAATTCAAAGCCTTGGAGCAGCAATATAACGGCAAGCTCTTTTTCAAGAGCATCGACCTTTCCGATTCGGAAGGCGCAAGAAAAAGCGTTTTCAAGGAATTTATCACCAACGACGTGGTGCTTCACGGCTATGTCAACAATGCTGCCATTGCTTACGATGACATTGTCACCAATCTCAATTTGGACCGCTTGAAAGCGATGTACGAGGTGAACGTATTCACCCCGATGATGATAACCAAGTATGCCATCCGCAACATGCTTTTGCATAAAACCAAGGGTAGTATTATACATATCTCGTCCATCAGCGTTCATACGGGTTACAAAGGCTTGGCTATGTATGCCTCCAGCAAAGGTGCTTTGGAAGCCTTTTCGAAGGACACTGCCCGCGAGTGGGGCCCGTTGGGTATTCGCAGCAATGTGGTGGTACCAGGCTTTATGGCCACGGCCATGAGCGCCTCGCTCACCGAGGATCAACGCGATAAGATTTATGCCCGTACCTCGCTTAAGGCAGCAACCTCGGTCAATTCGGTTGCTGAGACAGTGGCGTTTTTGCTGTCGAACAAGGCTTGCAGTATTACAGGGCAGAATGTCCATGTTGATAATGGGACGATATAAAATACTGTTGATATTGTAATATGATACAGCTCAAAGAAATCGTTAATAGTATTTTCACGTCCAAGACGTATATTATCTACAAGAAAGGAGAGAGTAAGTCTTGGCTGGTGGACATTGGCGACGTTGAGCCTGTTACTTTGTTTCTTGAAGAGAAGGGTTTGACTGTCGAGGGCATATTTTTGACACATGCACACTTTGATCATATATATGGTTTACCTGGGTTGATAAAGCATTATCCTCGATGCAAGGTATACGTAACAGAATATGCAAAAGAGGGCTTGGCATCAGATAAGCTCAACATGTCAAGGTATCACGAAACTCCAGTTACATATATGGGTGATAATGTTGTGGTGTTGCATGAGGGTGATAGTATGAGCCTGTTTGATGACGAACCATTAATGGAGTTCTATGAAACCCCTGGACATAACCCCGGATGCCTAACCATGGTGTTGGGTGATAAGATATTTACTGGCGATGCCTATATTCCTGGTGTTGGTGCAAATACGCAATTACCATATGCTAACAAGGAATTGGCTCGGCAATCGATGGAAAGAATATTAAAACTTGCAGAGGGTAAAACGATTTTTTCCGGACATAAAATATAAACTAAGTTGAGTTACTTTCATTAACTATGCCTAAAGACAATTTAAAACAAAAAGCTGCTTCGGGAATGATTTGGACTGCGGTTCAAAAGTATTCTACGATGGTGATAAGTTTTGTTTCGAGCATTATATTAGCTCGATTACTAATGCCTGAGGACTACGGTGCCATCGGTATGTTAGCCATATTTATGAGCTTGGCCGAGGTTTTTATTGATGCAGGATTTGGTTCGGCATTGATTCAAAAGAAGAACCCGACATCAACAGACTATTCCACAGTGTTCTATTTTAACATCGGGATGTCTGTCATCTTGTATTCGGTATTATTTTTCAGTGCACCTGCTATCTCCAGATTCTATAGAATGCCAATCTTAAGCAATGTTCTTCGGGTACAGGGCCTAATCCTTTTTATTTATGCTTTCAGTATTATTCAACGAAACCAAATTCGAAAAAATCTACGTTTTAAAAAACTTTCAAAAATTACAATTTTTACATCAATTGTCTCGTTGACAGTAACGATAGTGATGGCATATTCGGGTTATGGGGTATGGTCACTTGTTGTACAGAATATGTTGATGGCGTTAATTCCTTGTGTTTTCTTCTGGATAACGACCAATTGGAAGCCAACTTGTGATTTTTCGTGGGATTCCTTTAAAGAACTATTTGGTTTTGGTTTATACATGTTTTTGAATCATCTTTTTACTACATTTAGTAAAAGACTAACAGGACTGCTTGTAGGAAGATGGTATGATCCTGCAACAATGGGTTATTATTCAAAAGCATCTACAACATCTAAATATGCTACTGAAAGTTTGTCAGGTGTTATGATTCAAACTACGTATCCTCTTTATGCTTCTGTACAAGATGACAAAGAAAGGTTGTGTAATATGGTTAAAAGAATAACCTCAACATTGGCGTTTATCACAATTCCTTTATTATGTTTGTTGATTTTAATTGCTAAACCGCTTTTTGTTTTATTATATACCGACCGTTGGCTAAACAGTGTGCCATATTTTCAAATGTTGTGTGTTGCTGGCATGGCTGTTTGTCTTCAAGCTGTTAATTATCAAACTATTGCTGCGATTGGAAAAAGTAAAACTATGTTTGTTTGGGCGGTTGTTAAACAGAGTTTGGGTATTACTCTACAAGTAATTGGTTTGATTGTTTGGGGAATGAAGGGCCTTTTATCTGGTATGATAGTATCAGCATGGTTTTCTTATTTTGTTAACATTTCTTTGGTGTCGAAACATGTGGGCTATAAATATTATCAACAACTGAGGGACCTGTTCCCAACATTCTTTGTATCAGGGTTATCGTTTACTGCTGGCCACCTTGTATCTTCCGTTTTTGACTTGGGTTTATATCCAGATGGATTATTAAAGGGAATTGTTTTTGCGGTGGTTTATTTAGGATGGTCTCTTATTTTTAAACCAGAGGCTTATACTTATACATTGTCAATATTGGATGTGTTAAAATCTAAAAAAAAGAAAAAAAATGCAAAATAATCATTATATAATCCAAGATAATCGAAAGCATACGGGTCTTTTATTTCTTTTATTACTTCTTGTTTTTGTAATGTTTTTTCAAAGTATCATTCCTGGTCGTTATTATGTTTCAACTGTTGCAATAATACTTTGGTTTCCAGCAATAATAACTAATTTCAATATGCTAGGAAAGTATAATAGGTCATTTATTGTGTTTTCATTACTGTTTTTTATATTGTCGCTAATATATTATGTTTTAGGTGTTTCGAAAACAAATAGTGCATTTTTTATTCGAACTTTTGTTTGGCTATTTTCAGGCATTGTATCAGTTTATGCTATTAATATATTTTCGAGAAATGAACTAAAAACGGTTTATGTTTATTTTTCTATTGTGCTATTTGCGATATTATTGTTGTTTGTATTATATGGTAATAATATTATACTCATTAAAGATGATGAAGAAACTGTTGGTTCGACATGGATGGGCTCTATCATTATGTTGTTATCAGGTGTATTTCTGATTCTTTCCCTTAATGTTAAAGTAATTGTTCCTCGATTGTTTTTTTTGTTTTTGTTTTTTTTGACGCTATATGTTACTATGTTTGTAATGCAGAGGGCTACTAACGTGATATTTACGATTATAGAAGTGGCTTTTGTTTTGATTTTTAGTATGAATAAAAGGGGGGTGGCGTGGTTTTTAAGTCTATCCCTCTCAGGAATTTTTGCATTCCTGTATTTTTCGGGTCTTCTAATAAATCTGCTTGAATGGTTTGCTTCGATTACAACAGAGAGAATTGCTATTCGAATACAATCAATTATCATTGCTTTAGAGTTTGGTGATATAGATGCAGGAGGAGGTTCTTTTACACGACGTAGCGAATTGCTCGCCATCAGTTGGGATACGTTCACATCAAATATAAGTAGCATTTTATTTGGTGTTGGTGAACATAAACACGGGAATGAAATTATTGGTAATCATAGTTTTATTCTTGATACACTGGCTAGCTATGGAATTATAGGCGGTGTGTTGTTGTTTCTTTATTTCAAGAAACAAGTCCAAATAGTCTTGAAATATGTTGACAAAAGAGTTGATTCTGTTTTGTTCTTGCAATTTGTCGTTGTTTTGGCTCTATATATCTTTAGAAATTTTTATGGTTTTCTTGCTAATGCATGTTCTGTGTTTATAATTCTTATTTACATTCCATTGACAATACAAGTTATTCAAAATTATAAAATAAGTAAAAAATTAAAATTATGATAGTAGGAGCTTGTGGTTTCGGTTCTACTGGATCAAGTGTTGTAACCGATTATCTGAAAGAATATAGCACATTTCAAGTAATTGACCAAATAGAATTCAACTGGGTTTCAGCAGTTGATGGTTTAATAGACTTGGAGTATCATCTTAATCACCCGCACAACCGTACGGGGGATTCGATTTATGCCATTGAGCGGTATAAAAAGCTATGCCATGCCAAAGAAATTAGTTTTCAAAATGCTGGATTAACTCCTGAATTGTTTCAGAAGTCTGTAGATGTCTTTTTGTCTTCAATTATACAAACATCTTGGATGTGGGATAAACCAGGAGAAAAAAAACTATTTGATAGATTTGTGCGAAAAATCCTAAAGAAAATTAATTTTGTATCTCGTTGGGAAATAAAACATGGTAAGCGGTGGGATAAGTATCCTTACGAAAAGGTATATTTTTCTGTTAAGCCAAGTTGTTTTGAAGAGGCAGCACGCAAACATGTTCGTGAGGTACTTGAAGGTATGGGGGCTGATTTCGATAAACCTATTATTATGGATCAACCATTTCCTGGTAACAACCCACAGGCTTGTTTCAAATTCTTTGAAGACCCATACGCTGTGGTAGTTGATCGTGATCCTCGCGATAATTATGTGTTTGCTAGAACAAAACTGCTTGGCAAATGGCATTTGATGCCGGTGGAGCCTGTGGAGGAGTTCGTGAAATATTATCGTGCCTTACGCAAAAATCAGCCTTACACCGAACCAAACGAACGTGTGATGTCTATCAAGTTTGAGGACATGGTGTACCATTATGATGAAACAACGGCTCGTCTGCGTGAATTCTTGCATTTACCTGACAATCCAAACCCCAAATCAATTTTCAATCCAGCCATATCTATGCCAAACACACAGGTTTGGAAACGGTTTCCGCAGTTCGCAAAGGATGTTGAGTATATAGAAAAGGAATTACCTGAATACCTCTTTGATTATACGGGATGTCCTGAACCAGACCCAAAAGGAAAGATGTTTTTTGGCAAGTCGCCGCTTAATAAGAGAAAGTAAATTGCATTCGAATAATTGGCAGTTTTTTCAATAAGAAACAATATACAAACTTAAATAAATGAAAAAGTATAAAATTGGTTACACAACAGGAGTATTTGACATGTTCCATATCGGGCATCTGAATATCCTTAAGGGGGCAAAAGGACAATGTGAACATCTGATTGTAGGTGTAAGCACAGATGAGAATGTGCAGCGTTACAAGAAAAAAACGCCAGTCATTCCTTACGAGCAACGTAAAGCCATAGTTGAGGCTATCCGTTATGTTGACGAGGTGGTCCCGCAAGAGAATATGGACAAGTTTGAAGCATGGCAGAGACTGCATTTCGATGCTTTGTTCCATGGCAACGATTGGCAAGGCTCGAAAATGTATAATGAGGTTGAAGAGAAATTGCAGTCTGTAGGTTGTGATATTGTTTATCTGCCACATACTGATGGTATTTCATCAACAATACTTACAGACAAAGTGGACGATTCAATAAAGGAAAAAATTTGACCATGAAAGAACGGATTGCAACATTCTTGAGTTGTTTGAAAAAAATGAGGGCAGATTTAGGGAGCCTTCGTCAAGGACAAAAAATAGAATATGATCTCTTACAGTTATCCCATCGTTTGGAAAAGGGGTTATTAATAAAAACCCCTAAACCATTATGGGGCTGGGATAAGGCTTACACTATTGTGGAACTTATTAATCAAAGACGAGATGGTTTTTCTTGTTTAACGGCAAAGGCTGTGCTGAGTGCTTATTTGGAAGCAAAGTCAAAATCTGTTTATAAAGAAGACAGAGAAAGATGTACGGATTTTATGCGGCAAACGAAATTTAAACCAATATCATATGAAGGTGTTGGCGGAACAACTATTGTGAAAAAACCTTGCTTTTCTGATGACGATAGGGATACCATACGACGATTGTTCTATTCACGTCATAGTTGTAGGGAGTTTTCAAACCGCAATGTATCAGAAGAGGATATTTTTTATGCAGTAACGATGGCCTTACGCTGCCCTAGTGCATGTAATAGACAGCCATTCCGTGTTTATGCGATTGAACCAAACAAGCTGGCCAAGCATCTTGGACGTAATAGTCTTCAATATGAAGGGAATCGTGTTCTCATAGTTACTGGTGATATACGTGCTTTTACGAAAGGTGAACTTCTTGATTGGATAGTCAGTCCTTCAATTTTTGTTGGTTATTTAACCCTTTCACTACATTCTTTGGGTATTGGTAGCGTTGTGGTTCGTAAAGATCTTGTAAAGACATCCGAATATAACGATGCTATTCGATATATTACAGGTATGGACAAAAGTGAACAAATTATTCTTGAGCTGTTTATAGGATATTATAAGAACGAATTTTTTGCACCGGTTTCGAATCGGTTAACAGCAGAAGAAATTGTCAGATTTGTTTAGATTATGAGAAAATATGTTTTTTTAACAATGAGTCTTGAGGGTCTTTCTGGCAACCCTCGATATGTCAATAATAAATGTGGGTGGCTTAAAAAGCAAGGATGGGAGCCCATTGTGTTCTGGAGTTTGGACATGACCCAGATTGATCTTCCGCATACTAAACCATTTGGTGAAAAAAAATATATTTATCATGAAATGAACTTTTTCCCCTCATGGTTTACTGCAATGAGAAGAAACACCATTGTAAATAGTATCATTAAAACCATTGGTGAAGCTGATGAAATAGTTGTTGAATCGAATAAACTACAATTAGGGGCTTGGGGAGAATTGATAGCAAAAAAGATAAATGCCAAGCACATTAATTTTGTAACAACAGAACGATTAAAAATACATAATCGCAATACTTTCGATTTTTGTTACACCAAATTGCAACGTGGAGAATTTTTTAACATTAACAAGCCTGCAGTTCAACTACTTTTTTCAAAATTTGTAGATATAAAAGAACCTGAAAAGTATTATTGGAGTGCTCTAATGGGAGTAGATGTTGAAGAAGTGCCGTTTCCCGCTTTTGACAATCTTCCTAAGGCAGACTATACTATTACTCATTTTGGTCGAACTAAAGGTTATTTTTCATACATGGTTGATGAATTAAAGCGGTTTATTTCACATTATCCTGATAAGACATTCAATATTTTCTTTCTGGGTCAAATTAAAGAGGAGGAATCATTGAAAAGAAATCTTGCATTTAGTAATGTAAATGTTGCATTCCATCTTCCTGTCATGACGGTTCCATCACAGTTGTTTAAAAAATCAGATGTGGTGATAGGCACAGCTGGTTGTGCTTGGTTGTCTGTTAACAATGGAGGAAAAACTATTTCCATGGATGTGAATAACAGTCAGCCACTTGGACTATTATGCTACACTACATTGGATAGCAACACATACTCGGGTAAATACCAAAATAATCAATCACTTTCAGAATGGTTAGAAATTCTTTTGATAAAAAAAGAATCATATGTTAAAATGGATATTTCAAACTTGGTACATGGTTTTGAATATCAAATGCAATACGTGACTCCTTCTGATGGTTTTTATTTAGATACAACTAAATATAGAGAACCGATTACGAGAAATGATTGGCTTTATATATCTTTGACAAAAATTGGTCTTTTCTCGTTAGTTGACAGTATATTCTTTAGGAAGATAAGAAGAAAAAGGAAATTTGATAGATGAAGTATGAAGGTTTCCAACAAAAATACAGAAAGAACAATTATTGTTGAATTTAATGGATTGCCAGGACTTGGTAAAACAACAGTGGCCAATGCATTAATTAATAATTTGATAGAGTGTGGCTCCACTGTTGACAATGGAACTAATCGGTATTCCAGATTACAAACGCGCCGAAGCCCTGTGCCTGAATTGTTTAATTTGGATTTATATCGCCAAGTTGTCAATTACGCTAAAACCATACCACCATTAGAACGAAATCGTAAGCATTTAAATTGGGTTAATTACTTTGCATGGAAATATAAATTAATAGAAAAAAAATGTGAAGCGGATTTTGCAATTATTGATGAGGGTATTCTACAGTTTTTTGCATCTATTGCACATCCTGACAATATGCCACAATCAAGTCAGGTAGATGCAATAGTGGGTAAATTAAAAGATTTAGGAATATCATTTATTAGAGTCGATTGCGTAAATCATGTTGATGAAGCTGTCTCGAGAGTGATTTCAAGACCAGCTCGTGGGCTTGCTTTTGAATCCATGTCCCCCAATTACTTATATGAGTCAATGAAAAATTGGGCAGCTAATTTGGATTATTTAAAAACGGTTTTTTCTAGAATATATAATGATCAAAAAGTTGTTACAATTGATACGAAAGATTCTGTAGAGAAAAATGTTAGTATAATCAAAGGTTATTTGCACAGATGAATACAAATAAAAAAATATCTCAATTTGCCAGTAAGATTCTATTCCATTTCTTTACATGGTTGCCTGACAAGATTTACATCAAGTTGCTTTATCGTTTGCACATTGGGAAAAAACTAAATTTGAAAACTCCACGAACTTTTAGCGAGAAGCTCCAATGGCTGAAACTGTATGACCGCAAACCTGAATATACTACAATGGTTGATAAGTATGCAGTGAAAGATTACGTGTCTAAAATAATAGGCAAAGAGTATATTATTCCAACTTTAGGTGTGTGGGATACGCCAGATGAAATTGAATGGGATGATTTGCCAGATCGTTTCGTCCTAAAAACAACGCATGGAGGAGGATCTATGGGGGTGGTTGTTTGCAAAGACAAGACTACATTCAATAAACAGGAAGCTGTTGAGAAGTTGAAACAAAGTATGAAACAGGATATATATAAATACTATAAGGAATGGCCATATAAAAATGTTCGAAAACGAATTTTTGCTGAAAAATATATTGAACCACGTCCCGACGCAAAAGACCTTCCTGATTATAAGTTTTTCTGTTTTAACGGTGTTCCAAAATATTGCCAAGTCATAAGTGGCCGTGGAACAAAGATGTGCATAGATTTTTTTGATAGGGATTGGAATCATCAACCATTTCACGAGCCCAGCTATTATCCATTTGCCGATGTGGTGCCTGCAAGGCCAAAATACCTTGAAAAAATGTGGCAGGCTGCTGCTCGTCTTGCAGATGGCAAAACATTTTCGCGTATTGATTTTTATGAAGTGGGAGAAGATGTGTTTTTTGGAGAAATTACTTTCTTCCCAACTAGTGGCATGGGCGGTTTTACTCCTGAAGATTATGAAACAATTATTGGCAAAATGATTTCATTACCCGGTTGTTGTGTTGGGGGGGGTGATTATCAAAGAGTTACGTGGAGCTGATTTCCAAATTGTTCGTTCGGATTTGCCTGATTATAAGTTTTTCTGTTTTGATGGAGAAGTTAAAGCTTTGTTTGTCGCCACAGATAGGCAAACACCAGGTGTGGATGTGAAATTTGATTTTTTCGATGCAGAATTCAATCATCTTCCATTTAGGCAGGGGCATGACCATGCTGATGTTATGCCAGAAAAGCCACAATCATTTGATGAAATGAAACGATTGGCAGCAAAATTAAGTAGGGGCATTCCTCAGGTTAGAATTGATTTTTATGAGAATGAAGGAAGACCATTGTTCGGTGAAATCACTTTCTTTCATTTTGCTGCATTAAAACCTTTTGAGCCTGAGGAATGGGATAATAAATTTGGCAGTTGGATAAAATTACCACAATAAAGTTGATATGAAAAAGATTGATAAAATATTGGTGATTACACCTGATTATCCTATAGAAGGTGATCCTGTTTATACTTTTGTGCAGAATCTCTGCCACGAATTTGCAAGAAAAGGTTGTGAGGTGAGTGTGTTAGCCACACAAAGCCTTACGTCTGCTTTAAAATATTGCAAAAGTAGAAGGCCAAAAGTAAGATATGAACACGTAGATGGACATATAGTAACCGTTTACCAGCCTTACACTATTACATTACCATACAGGTTTTTGAAATTATATAATTTCATGAGAAGGTTAGGGACGATGCGGTTTTTGCGTAGGAATAAAATTGATTATGATGTATGTTATTGCCATTTTTATCGTTCAGCATATATGGTTTTGCCATACATCAAAAAACGAAACATACCATTATTTGTTGCAACAGGTGAGGGGTCTCTCAGTAATATAAAAGACATGTT
This sequence comes from uncultured Bacteroidales bacterium, assembly GCA_937902805.1. GTDB lineage: Bacteria > Bacteroidota > Bacteroidia > Bacteroidales > F082 > Limimorpha. The sequence goes on along the minus strand of CALEMB010000119.1, from coordinate 5,220 downwards.
GCGTTCACCAGCCTATATGGAGATGAATAAGTATTTGAACGGTGTAATCAGTGTTAGTTCGAACAATAAAAATATTTCTAAAGAGATAGGAATATTAAGAGGTGTAGACTGTATGGTGGCACCCAATGCAATTGATAGTAACCTATACAGAAAAAAAGATCGAGCATTATTGAGGCAGCAATATGGCTTTAATCAAGATGATTTCATAGTAGCATTTGTTGGGGCCTTCAATAATCGCAAGGGTACCCAGCGCGTTTCAGCCGCTATTGATAAAGTGGGCGGCGTAAAATCGTTTTTCATTGGAGGGCAGGGTGAAAGTGAATTACTTGAACCAAATTGTGAAGGTATCTTATTTAAAGGGCGTATGCCACATGATAAGATACCTGATTATCTGAACATGGCGGATGTGTTTGTTCTGCCAACCTTGAATGAAGGATGCTGCAATGCAATTGTTGAGGCTTTAGCTTGTGGTCTTCCTATAGTTAGCAGTGATCTTCCATTTAATTATGATGTGCTGAATGAATCGAATAGCATTATGATTGATCCCAACAATGTGGACGAAATAGCAGATGCTATAAAGGATTTAAAGGAAAATAAAGAAAAAAGACAGCAATTATCACAGGGCGCATTACGAATGGCAGAAGAATTAACTATTAGTCACCGAGCCCAACGCATTCTTGACTTTATGGAAGCTCATGTTTGAAAAAAAGAAGAAAGGATATACAAAATGTGTAAACAATTCTTGGCAAAACTTAAATCTATTGCCATCCAATGGCTATTCGAAATCGCCTACAAGATAAAACCTCGATATGCATCAGATATTATGTATCGCCGTGCATTTCATAGGAAACAAAATTTAGATAAACCCCAAGACCTTATCGAGAAGATCAATTGGTTGCAGTTTAATAGCGATACATCAATGTGGACTATTTGTGCAGACAAATACCGCATGAGGGAGTATGTGGAAGAAAAGGGATATGGTGATTATTTGCCAAAATTGTATGGTCATTGGGAAAATCCTGAAGAGATAGATTTTGAATCATTACCTAATGAGTTTGTACTTAAATCAAACAATGGTTGTGGAACTGTTAAAATTGTTCGTGATAAAACCCAACTTAATGTAATAGAAACAAAGAAAATATTGAAGAAATGGTTGAAGCCGTACGGTTACGTGGGAGGGCAAACACATTATCTTCACATTAAGCCGTGTATTATTGCAGAAGAATTGCTGTTCCAAGACGAAAAACAGAAAACTTTTTCGCCAGATTCAATGGTTGATTACAAGGTTTGGTGTATCAATGGGAAACCAGAGTCTATACTGGTTGTTTTTAACAGACACGATGCATTGAAAGTTAATATTGCACTATTCGATACAAAATGGAATGAGATGCCTCAACATTTGCAGAGTACTAGACTAGATGTGTACGATTCAAATTTCGTTATTCCCAAACCAAAATCACTATCAAACATGTTGAGTATGGCAACTGAACTAGCAGGATCATTCCCTGAGGTTAGGGTTGACTTTTATGAAGTAGATGGGAAACCAGTGATTGGTGAATTGACTTTTACAACAGGTTTCGGCTATTTTACATATGAGTATTATAAATACTTAGGAGACAAGATAGATTTAAGCAAAATCAAATCGTAATATGAAAATTATTCTATTTCGTTCAAACAATATCTTTGACTCCCGTGTCAACAAGTATCATAACTACTATGAACGTGCAGGTTTGGATTATACCATTGTTGGTTGGGACAGAAAAGGCGAGGGCTTTCATAAAGAGAACTATGATTTCTTTAAATTTAAGTCTGGAGAATCCGTGGGTGGTATGACGGCAGCAAAAAATCATTTCAAATGGATGAGTTTTGTTTACCGTTATTTAAAAAAGCATAAAGAAGTCACTACTATTCACGCCTGTGACCTGAACTCAGCTTTTCCTGCGGCTTTATTCAAGGCGATTCATAAACGGAACGTGGTGTTGATCTTTGACGCATGCGACTGGTTCAGTGCTAATTTCGTCCATTACAAATTAATGTGCGCATTATTTAAATGGATGGAAAAATTTAGCTACAAACGTTCTGACGAATTAATAATATGTGAGCCGGAACGAGAATCGCAGATACAATTCAAACTGAAAAAAGAACCTCTAATACTACGAAATATCCCAGAGGTTGATATGTCAACAATAACCGAAGTTCAAGAAAAATACAAGTTTGGTAACAATTATCCAACGCTTGCTTATATGGGTGGATTTGCCAATGGCCGTTTTTTGATGGAGTTGCTCACTTTGGCAGAAACTGAAAAATTTAATCTGTTGATTGCAGGTTATGGCGATAAGGCGATAATGCAGAAATGTGAAGAGCTTAACAATCGTGAAAATGTGAAGTATTTTGGTCGTGTCAATATGGTAGATGGCTTGAATATGGAAAATGCGGCCGATGTGGTATATGCGATGTATTGTAAAACGAACCCAAATCATGTTTATGCAGCTCCTAACAAATATTACGAAGCCATGCTTTTGGGTAAACCTTTGATAACTACCAAAGGAACAATCCCAGGTGATAAAGTTGAAAGCAACGGCACAGGTTGGGCTGTAGATGAGGATATTGAAGAGATGCGTCAATTAGTGTCAGGGTTAAACGAAGACGAAATCAGAGAAAAGGGTAGTAAAGCTTTGCATCTTTGGAATAACCAATTCAAAAACAACATTTCAGAGTTTTTTGATACCACTTATTGCAAAATAATCAAATAAGTACGTAATGTTTTTCAAATGAGTGAAAAGAGAGTCTTAATAGTATCCCAATATTTTTATCCTGAGAGTTTTCGGATTACCGATTATGCTTTGTATTTAGGTAAAATAGGCATAAAGGTGGATGTTATGTCGGGAATTCCAAATTATCCTGAAGGCAAATATTTCTCAGGTTACGGCATTTTCACGAAAAGAAGAGAAAAATATAATGGCATAAGCGTTTTCCGAGCATTTCAACTTCCACGAGGTGGTAAGAAGCCATCTGGTGCCCGGTTGGCGTTGAACTACTTGTCGTTTGCTTTTTGTGCATCGATTGATGCTTTGTTTTTTGCTTTATTCCGAAAAAAGTACGATGCCATTTTGGTATTTGCACCATCCCCAATTACACAAGCCATTCCTGCAATAGTATTGGGAAAATTGACAAAAACTCCTGTTTCAGTTTGGGTGCAAGATATGTGGCCTGATTCGGTAATCTCTTCAATTAATCCTGATCGTGAACATAAGTTCATGTTAAATGTACTTACATCTGTTACCGAATGGATTTATAAAAAAACAGACAATATCATTGTTAGCTCAGAAGGTATGATACCTTTGGTTAGCAGAAATCAGGATTATCGCAACAAAACAAGTTATATTCCCAATTGGTGTGATGATATTCTCAATATGCCGAAAGAAAAAGCGCAAGGGCTTGCAGAAGGTTATAAAATAATGATGGCTGGTAACTTGGCTGATGGTATTGGAGCTGACAATGTTATAGATCTTGTTGATTCTCTTCGTGATATTAAAGAGTTGCTATTTGTTTTTGTTGGGGGAGGCGCACATGAAGAGTATATGAGAGAAACGTTTAAAAAAAGGGGGTTGAATAATGTGGTTATGACCGGAAGACGACCTTTTTCGGAGATGCCGTCTTATTATGAACAGGCTGATGCCATGTTGCTCACCCTGAAACCGAGTAAGCTCCAACATCTTAGGGCTACCGTTCCTTCCCGTTTTCAATCATATATAGCATCGGGGAAGCCTGTTTTGGCGATGATTGATGGCGACACGGCTGAAATAATAAATAAATATGATTGTGGTTATGCTGTATCTGCGGGAAACTATAAGGAACTAGCTGATTTTATAAAGGGCAAACTGCTTTCAAACAAGGAAGAATTTGCGAAAAAGGGAGAAAATGGCAGGCGTTTGTTTCTCGAAATGTTTACCCCCGAAAATGTATGCAAAAAATTAACCGAATTAATACTAAATACGAATGAAACAAGATAAAGCATTTAAAGGAAAACACGTTTTAGTCCTTGAAGGCTATTGTAAACAGGTTCTTCCTTTTTTGCGTGGCTTTAAAGAATTGGGTTGCGAGGTTTCTGTTTTGTGTGGTTCAAAATGGGATTGTGGTTACGCCTCGCGTTTCCCTGATCATAAGATACTTGGCATTTGTGACCCTCATGATTACGAGGGATCGGAAAAATACATCGTTGATTTGATAAGGAACGGCCATTATGATATGGTGTATCCTCCATTTGATTTTTCGGCCAAAATTCTTTCTCATAATAAGGAAAACTTATCTAAATATGCCATTATCTACGCAAATGAAAGAGAAGTATTTGACATTGCCAACAACAAGGAAGAGGTGATGCGGGTGTGTATGGAGAATGGCATACCTTGTCCTCAAACATATTTTGGAATAGATAAAGTTGAGGATATAGACGGTAGAATACAATTTCCTGTTATCATTAAACCACATAGCATGTATGGTGCTAGGGGATTCCACTTATTTCAGACTTCAGAGGAGATGAAATCGTATGTAACTGACAAAGGTGTAGATTTGGCAGAGTATGTGATCCAGGAATTTATTCCAGACGGTAGTCTGATGATGAGTGGTAATGTGATGGTTGACAGAAATGGTTGTGTGAAAAGTTCGTATGTTTATGCCAGTGAGCATCTTTATCCTGAGACTGGTGGAACTAGCACGTTGAATGGAATAGTGGATAGACCCGACATACAAGCCAATTGTGAGAAACTGGTAAAATTGATGAACATTCGAGGTGAAGTTGGGGTTGACATTATACTGGATGTGAGAGACAATGTGGGTAAAGTAATAGAAATCAATCCTCGCGCTGTCCATGCGATAACATTAGGTTTTGTGGCGGGTATCAACCACGCCCAACAAATATTAGAGGATGCATTCGGGATGGATGTGACCCCTATGGAGGTTAAGGATTATACAACGGCTGTGCGTATATTGCAAAGCGATATACTTTGGTTTATTTCGTCAAAAGATCGTTTTCGTCGGCAGCCCAGGAAATTGGGATATAAAAAAGTAAAAGAACAGATGTTTTATTGGGACGACCCATGGCCTTGGTTCGCATTTCTTTTAGGTGGCATCAAAGATTACAGAAAAAAAATGAAAGAAAAGAAACAATCATTAGTGTCCACTAAAAAATTGGACGGTTTAAATTTGAATGTATAACTTAAA
>CALEMB010000118.1 GCA_937902805.1 uncultured Bacteroidales bacterium | reverse complement strand
CGTTTTGACATTTGGAGTCTCTTGTTTTCAACTGTAATGCTGTAATGGTGTAATGGGCGGCCCTCAGTTTTGAGGGTCGCCTTGTTTGTTTGTTTTTGCTCTCTACTTCTCGATTCTCGGTCGGTAAATCATGTCCGCCGTGACGAAAGCCTCTTTGAATTTGGGCTTGATGCGGCGCAGGCATTTCTCTGCTTCCACACGGTTACGGAAGTTTCCAGCACGCAGGCGGAAGTAAGGCTCGACGTAAGTCAAGTAAATCGGGATGTCGGGGAAGGACCGCTCGAACTGCGCTTTCACTGCCTTGGCGTGGTCGAGGGCATCGTTGCCGATTTCCATGAAGATATGGATGCGATAGCCGCTGAACGAGCTGTCGATGGCGTACAAGGTGCGCTGCTTGGCGATGAGGTTCTCGATGCGGCTGTCTTGCTCGATATACACGGAGCCATAGCTTTGCGCGAAGGCAAAAGCAGCCCAGAAGACGAATACGGAAAGGCAGATGATGCGCTTCATAACGGATTCTTTTGGACTGCAAAGATACATTTTTTTGATGATATGCAAGTTTCGGATGAAAGTTGTATCTTTGTGCCGCAAAACAAACCTATGAACAGTAACCTCGATGCCACCGCTTCCCACCTGAGCAAGGCCGAAAAAGACCTCGAAAACGCCCTGCGCCCTGACTTGTTCGACAGCTTTGCCGGACAGAAACAGGTCGTCGACAACCTGCGCGTTTTCGTGAAGGCCGCCGCGCAGCGTGGCGAGGCCCTCGACCATACCTTGTTGCACGGCCCTCCGGGACTGGGCAAGACCACGCTTTCGCATATCATCGCGCATGAGCTCGGTGTGGGCATGAAGATGACCTCGGGCCCCGTCTTGGACAAGCCGGGCAACCTCGCGGGTCTGCTCACCAGCCTTGAGCCTAACGACGTGCTGTTCATCGACGAGATACATCGTCTCAGCCCCGTGGTGGAGGAGTACCTTTATTCCGCTATGGAGGACTTCCGCATCGACATCATGATCGAGACGGGCCCAAGCGCGCGCAGCATCCAAATCACGCTGAACCCCTTCACCTTGATTGGCGCCACCACCCGCAGCGGCCTGCTGACGGCACCCCTGCGCTCGCGTTTCGGCATCAACCTGCGCCTTGAGTATTACGATGCAAAAACCCTTGCCAAGATTGTGAAACGCTCGGCGGGCATCCTCAACGTGCCCATCGACGACACAGCGGCTTTCGAGATAGCGCGTCGCAGTCGAGGCACACCGCGTATCGCCAACCTGCTTTTGCGTCGTGTCCGCGACTTCGCCCAGATCCAAGGCGACGGCACCATCACCATCGACATCGCCCGCATCGGCCTGAAAGCCCTCAACGTGGACGAGCACGGCCTCGACGATATGGACAACAAGATTCTCTCGACCATCATCGACAAATTCAAGGGCGGTCCTGTAGGAGTCAACACCATCGCGACGGCGGTGGGTGAGGACCCAGGCACCATCGAGGAGGTCTGCGAGCCCTTCCTCATCCAGGAAGGCTTCATCATGCGCACGCCTCGTGGCCGCGAATGCACCGATTTGGCTTACAAGCATTTGGGCAAGACGCGGATTAAGCCGACTGGGGAGATGACTTTGTTTGAATAGGGGACCAGGGCGCAGGGAAGAATAACAATAAATCGAAGAACTATGGGAATATCACTGTTGATTTTCGGGTTGTTGAGTGACTCGTTTTTGGCGGCCTTGGTGGGACTGTTGGGCGCCAGAAGAAGGATAGGTTTCGGATGGACCTTCTTTTTGTCCGTCCTGTTCACGCCGTTCGTCGGATTGGTTGTTTGCCTGCTCTCCGACAAACTGCCAGAAGGTGAACGCAAATGGGGCTGCTTAGGCAGCATTTTGGCCATCATCACCATTGCTTTGTTTGTATTCTTGGCTTTGATGGTGGTTGGAGCGGCGGTGGTTTAGGTTTGTAACATCCTTGTGGCTGTAAGTGCATGGATTTGGCATGCAAGCATTTATGTAATACCTGCATCAGACCCACGGGGGAGATAAGTTTGTTTGAATAGGGAAAAATCTTTTATATTTCTTGTATCTTTTTTATTAGTTCGGTTGCGTTAATGTCACGCATTAGGGTAAAGGCGAACCATTTCTTTCCTAGGTCCTTGATGGAGGCACCAATATGATATTTATCTACCAAAACTATGGATTTCTTGGCTTTGCGCACTAAATCGCTGACAAATTGGTAAGCATCAAACACTTGTCCATCATAGAAGATGCCTTGTTGTAGTTGGGTGTTGTTATCTAAACGTTGAAACACTTCGTCAATACGCCTGTCTGTTTCTATTTGGTGGTATTCGATGTTTGAAAGGCGTTGGAACAATAGCGTGTTGCTGGCAAGAAAATGGCGCATGGTTGTGAAAGCTCGCATGATACGGATGTTAACCTCAATGGCTATTTCCGAGCGAAGGACTCCACTTAACATCGCAACTCCGTTTTCTGTGAATGCGTATGGAAGATGCCTATCGCCACCCCAACTTGCTATGCCATTTTGGCATTTCAAGATTTCTAATTCTTCTTTGGTCAGTTGAAACATAAAGTCTGAGGGGAACCTTTCAATATTACGTTTTACCTGTCTATTAAGTTGGCCCGTTTCTACTTGATAGAGTTTCGCCAAATCACGGTCAAACATAATCTGGCGTTCTCTTACCATATATATTAGATTCTCAATGTCTTGCTGTTCGAATTGCGTTTTCTGCACCGTAAGTGATAGGTCATGTTTTGCTCGTCTTGTTTAAAATAGATGGGTTGGTTTGTAGTTTTTATGATAGGATTCATTCATAAAGCAAATTTTCCCTATTTTTGCAGTTTATTTCAAAAACAGCAAAAAACACCTCGTTGTATGGATTACAATTTTATTGAAATCGAGAAAAAGTGGCAGCAGTACTGGCGCGACAACAAAATCTATAAGGTCGACATCGACCACAACAAGCCCAAGTTCTACGTCTTGGACATGTTCCCTTATCCCTCGGGCGCTGGCCTGCATGTAGGCCATCCGCTGGGCTATATCGCCTCCGATATTTATGCAAGATACAAAAGGCTGAAAGGCTTTAACGTGCTGCATCCCATGGGCTACGACGCCTACGGTCTGCCCGCCGAGCAATACGCCATCCAGACGGGAACCCACCCCGCCGTGACGACCGAGAAGAACATCAACCGCTACCGCGAGCAGATGGACAAAATCGGCTTCTGCTACGACTGGGACCGCGAAGTGCGCACCTGCGAGCCGAGCTACTACAAGTGGACGCAATGGACTTTCATCCAACTGTTCAACTCGTTCTATTGCAACGGCTGCCAGAAGGCACAACCTATCAGCAAGTTGATTGCCCGTTTCGAGGAGAAAGGTACCGAAGGTCTCAACGTGGCCGAGAGCAAGCCGCTGAGCTTCACTGCCGCCGAATGGAAGGCGATGAGCGAGAAGGAACAACAAGAGGTGTTGATGAATTACCGCTTGGCCTATCAAGCTGAGGCGATGGTGAACTGGTGTCCAGGCCTGGGTACGGTGCTCGCCAACGACGAGGTGGCCGATGGCCTCTCCGTGCGTGGCGGCTTCCCCGTGGAGCGCAAGTCGATGAAACAGTGGCAACTGCGCATCACGGCCTATGCCGAGCGTCTGCTGCAAGGCCTCGAGACCGTGGATTGGAGCGAGTCGGTGAAAGACCTGCAGCGCAACTGGATCGGTAAGTCGATGGGTGCCTCCGTCATCTTCAAGGTGGACGGCAAGGACATTGATTTGGAGGTGTTCACCACCCGTGCGGATACCTTGTTCGGCACGACCTTTATGGTGCTGGCTCCCGAGCATGAGCTGGTGAGCGAAATCACTACGCCCGAGCAACGCGCTGAAGTTGAAGAATACATCACCCGCACCAAGAACCGCAGCGAGCGTGAGCGTATGGCTGAGGTGCGCAGGGTGAGCGGTGCCTTCACGGGTGCCTACGGCATCAACCCCATCACGGGTGCCAAGTTGCCGATTTGGATTGCCGATTACGTGTTGATGGGCTACGGCACAGGTGCCATCATGGCTGTGCCCGCCCACGATAGCCGCGACTTTGCCTTCGCCCGTCATTTCAACCTGCCCATCATCCAAGTGGTGAAGCAGCCTGGCACTGAGCCGACCGATCCCGCCACCTGGGAAGAAAGCTTCGATGCCAAGGACGGCGAGCTGGTCAACTCAGGCTTCCTCAACGGCTTGACCGTCAAGAAAGCCATCCTCCGCATGATTGAGGAACTGGAGAAGCTGGGTGTCGGCACGGGCAAGACCAACTACCGCTTGCGCGATGCCATCTTCAGCCGTCAGCGTTATTGGGGCGAGCCTTTCCCGATTTACTACAAGGACGGTATGCCTTACGCTATGGACGAATCGAAGCTGCCGCTTGAGCTGCCCGCCATCGACGAATATAAACCCACCGCAACGGGCGAGCCGCCTTTGGCCCGCGCCAAAAACTGGGTCACGGAAGAAGGTTATCCCATCGAGACCAACACTATGCCGGGCTTCGCTGGTTCCAGCGGTTATTACCTCCGCTACGAAGACCCGCACAACGACAAGGAATACTTCAGCCGCGAAGCCAACGACTATTGGCAGAACGTCGACCTCTATATCGGTGGTGCCGAACACGCCACCGGCCACCTGATTTACAGCCGCTTCTGGTGTAAGTTCCTCTATGACATCGGACTGTCGTGCAAGGATGAACCGTTCCAAAGGATGATTAACCAAGGTATGATCCAAGGCCGTTCGAGCTTTGCCTATCGTGTCAATTTGGAGAAATTGTGCGAATATGACGTATGGAACATCATCAAGGACAAGAAATTAGGTGTTGAGTTCGTCAAGGGTTACAAGGACGGTCGCCGTCAGTTCGACTTCTTCTGCCCCGAGAAAGGCATCCTCATCGAGATCAACCGCATGGGCAACCTCGAGAAGGTGGCCGAGCCGTGGGAGGAATATGCAGCATCGAAGGGCTACAAGCTGCTTTTGGTGCCGAACATCGACGTTTTGAATGATTATAGGGATGGAACCCATATCGTTGAGCAAAAAATCAAGGACTTGGTTGCGGGCAAGGATGTCCCGACATTCGTTGAGGGTGAAGAGTACAAGCGCGGTCCCATCTTTGTCTCCAAGAACATCCCTGATCGCGAGTTGTTCAGCGACCCGATTCATGTGGATATCAATATGGTACGCAACGACATCCTCGATATAGAGGCCTTCCGCCAGTGGCGCGACGACCTGAAGGATTCCCACTTCATCAAGGAGAAGGACAAGGACGGAAACGAGATTTTCGTTTGTGGCTCCGAGGTCGAGAAGATGTCGAAGTCGAAATACAACGTGCAGAATCCCGACGACCTTGTGGAGAAATACGGCGCCGACACGCTGCGTCTCTATGAGATGTTCCTCGGTCCCTTGGAACAATCCAAGCCCTGGGATACGCAAGGCATCGAAGGCACCTTCCGCTTCGTGCGCAAGTTCTGGAGGCTGTATCACAACGAGAACAACGAGTTCTGCGTCAGTGACGAACCCGCCACCGCACCCGAGCTGAAGAGCCTGCATAAACTCATCAAGAAGGAAGAAGACGGCATCGAGAGCATCTCGTTCAACACGGTCGTTTCCGCTTTCATGATTTGCGTCAACGAGTTGGCTGACTTCAAGTGCAACAAGCGCGAAATCCTTGACCCGTTGTGCGTTATGCTGTCACCTTATGCACCGCACATCGCCGAGGAGCTTTGGCACCTGTTGGGCCACGATACTTCAGTGGTCACCGCCACATTCCCTGTCTATGACGAGAGCAAGACAGTGGAGAACAGCTTCAACTATCCCGTCAGCTTCAACGGCAAGATGCGCTTCAGCATGGAGTTGCCCGTGACGATGAACCAGGAAGAGGTGCAAGCCGCTGTGCTCGCCGCTCCCGAGTCCGCCAAGTGGCTTGAGGGCAATCAGGTGAAGAAGGTGATTTATGTGCCGAAGAAGATTGTGAATATCGTTGTAGGTTAACGATACCCATTATTGTTCTGCTCGGTATTCCTTGGGCGACAGCCCTGTATTCGCTTTGAAATAGCGGGTGAAGGCTGCTGGGTCGGGGAAACCGAGCTGGAAGCTGATTTGCTGAATGTTAAGGTCGTTGCGATAACGTAGTAAGGTCTTGGCTTGGACAATGACGTAGCGCGTAATCCACTCGCTGGCCGAAAACCCTGTTTGTTCCTTGACGATGGTGCCAAAATATTTGGGCGACAAACAAAGCAGATCAGCGTAAAACTGCACTTTGCGGTTCTCGCTTGAATGCTTGACGATAGCGTTTTGGAAGCGGTTAAGCAATTCCTGATTGGCTGTAATATGCTTCAAAGCCATCGCGTTGTTTTCCTGTATGTAGATTTCCATCAGCCTCGCCCCAATCTCCAATTGTTTGGCAAGCAACTCGTCGCGTTCCGGGTAATCCAATTGGTTGATTGCCTGTAGTAAATGAAAATGACCATCGATACTTTTGTATCGTTCGTCACTTAGGTGGATGGTGGAGCTGTTGTAATATTCGATGTGTAAATAGGATGAAGGGTGGCTGTTGCTTAATTTTTCGAGAAATTGTGGTGAGACGACCAGCAACGAAGCCAGATAATCATCGCTGGTTTCTTTTGCCACTAAAATATGTCCAGGAAAAACTATGGCAAGGTCATGAGGATGAAATTCAACGGTTTTCATGTCATAGACGGTCTTCAGCCAACCCCGATGGTTGAGGCAGATGACGATGAACGGCGCAACGTATGGCTTATTGTAAACGTGCAAGCTGGTCACGTCATCGAATACCATCAAACCGCGCCTTGTGATTTCATTCGCTAATTCTTCAATGGGATGTGTCTGCTTTTCCATAAATTTCGTACTATTTTACTACAAAAATAGTTTTTACAACCGAAAAAATATGTAATTATCCGACCAAATGACAAATTTTTCGGTCTAATTGTTACCTCAAGGGTGCCAAAATGTTCCTACTTTTGCACCGAAACGAAATGGTTTCAACGACACCATCATCGCTTAGTACATGCTGAATATTTCTTCTAAATTGTTTGGCGACAAAAACACATCATTCAGCATGGAAGTTTTTTTCACGGCGAACCTGATGGTGTCGTTATTTTTTTCGCATTTCAAACACCACCGCGTGTGGCATCTCGAAATCGTTAGTATCGTTGTGGGGTGATTTTCGCTTTGCCACGGCGTATTTCAAACACCACTGCGTGAGGCGTCTCTAATAGATAATCGTTAGGGATTTCGATTTGATAAGTGGGACTGTAATAGTCTAGGTCTTTTGAACCGCTTTTGAGGCTCAAATTAGCTGTTTTGTTGCTTCCCAGAATCTTGATTTTTCCTGTCTTTAATTCAGGCATTCCCTTGGAATCGAACCAATACAAATTGGGCACAGGGCTTTCCTGCTCATCCAAGAGGAAGATACCGTAAACCTTGTCGTCTTTTTGCGTGAAGCGGAATTTGCCGTAGGCGTATGGATAGATGGGGCGTGTGCCATAGATAGCTTCGCCGTTCACCTGCATCCATTCACCGATTTCCTTCATGCGGAGCAGGGCGGTGTCGGGCAAGTTGCCGTCGGCATCGGGACCGACGTTGAGTAAGAAATTGCCGCCTTTGGCCACGATGTCGCAAAGCAGGTGGATGAGTTTGTTGGTGCTTTTGTATTGGTCGGTGGAGACATACGACCACGAGTTGCCCATAGACATGCAGGTCTCCCAAGGATAGGGCAGGAGCGAGTCAGGCACCTGCTGCTCGGGGGTCTGGTAGTTCTCGTATTTTCCGCCCACCGAGCGGTCGACGATGATGAGGTCGGGGTTGTTTTCTCTAGCAATCTCTGCTACTCGGGGCATGTCGATGTCTTGGATGTAGCCTTGGCATCCGAGCCACGGGCGGGTTTCGTCGTTCACGCTCCATTCGGGACGCACCCAGCCACCATCGAGCCAAAGGATGTCGATGTCGCCATAGTTGTGGGTGAGTTCGCGTATCTGTTTGTGGGTAAATTGCTTGTATTTCTCGAAACGCTCGGGCATAACGGTCGGGTCATAGTTGACGTTGCGGTCGGGTGTGGCCCATTCGTGTGCCCAATAGTCGTCACAATGCCAGTCGGGCTTAGAGAAGTAGAGACCGGTCCAGAAGCCTTTGTTGCGGAAGGCATTGACCACCGCTCCTGTGATGTCGGCTTTCGGATGCTTCGAGAAGGGGCAGCTCGGGTCGACGGTGGAGTAGGAGGTCTCCTTGGTGCCATACATGCAGAAGCCGTCGTGGTGCTTCGTGGTGAAGACGACATACTTCATGCCTGCTGCTTTGGCGGCATCGGCCCATTTGTCGGGGTCGAAGTGCTTGGGGTTAAAAGTCTTGTTAAGGTTTTGGTAATCAGTTTTGTATTGGTAATATTCAGCACCATCGCGGTTGATCCAAGGCTCGTTGCAGATGGACCACGATTCCACCACTTCCCATTGGGCGTAGATACCCCAGTGCATCATGAAGCCGAACTTCAGGTCCTGCCACTCGCTGATGCGGTGGGTGATGACGGTGTCGGTCTCAGGGCGTTGGTCGTCAGTTTGGGAGAAGGTGTTGAGGCCGAAGCCAAGCATTATAATCAATAGTAAAAGTGCGTTTTTTTTCATAGGAATAGGATTTCATGGGGACAAAGATACGAAAAAACCACGATTCGCAGCATCGCTGCAAATCGTGGTTGGGTTCTATGTAACGTTGAACTCTTAATCTTGCTCCATCATGGCTCTGACTTCCTTTGCTTTCACGGTGTAGATGTTGCCGTCGGCATCGCAGAAGCAGAAGGAACCATTGTGGCGGCAACGCATGGTAAGCAGTCGTTTCATCGAAAGATCGAGACCTCCCATGAGTTTCTTGGTGAAGGATGAAAGTTCATTCTTCTTGGCATTCACTGTTACTGTTGTCATATTGTCTGATTTTTTTGAATTTTTCTTCGTTGTAAAATTTGATAGCTTTGATGTTTCCTTCGGCGATGACCTCTGAGGGCATGATGCTGTTGTCGATGAACAGGAAGTAGTCAACGACGGGGCAATAGAGGTTGAAAAGGTTCTTGATGCCCGCGCGGTAACGCCTGCGGATGATGTTGTCGTCCACATGATGACCGCCTAGCTTCACACGCTCCGCCACGCGCTTGATGGCCAGGTCGGGGCTTTGCAGCCAGAAATAAATCAGGCTGGCCTTGTAGCCTTCTTCGCGTGCTTTGACGATAAGGGAGTGGTAGGATTTGGCGGCCAAGGTGGTCTCGATGGCAAAGTCAGCTTTGTCAGCGATGAGTTTCTTGATGCGCGATAACATCAGGCGGCCCGCAGCGACTTTGGCACCGTCGGGGTTGAGCGGAGAGAGGCCCTTGGCGATTTCGTCGCAGTTGACGAACTCCTTGCATTGCAGGGTTTCGGGCAACACCGTCAGAGAGGCGGTCGTCTTTCCCGCTCCGTTACAGCCTGATATGATATACAAACTTGGCATCAATTATTGTTCTGCTCGTTTCGGTTATGACATATTTCATGCCAAAACACGCCGCAAAGATACAACATTTGTGAAAAAGTCAACACTTTTCCACACTTTTCCACGATATTTTTTGGGTATTTCTTGTTAAAAGGTTGAAAATCAAACAGGTTTATTTCAAATAATTATCTCTTCCCCAAAATCCACCCCGATAAGCAAAAAAAATTGTATTTTTACCGCCTAAAACAAAAGTGATGAAATTTCACAACCTCATAGGATTGCTTTTTTTGGCTTGGGTGGCGTTTGCGTGCCAAAAGCCCGTAGAATACCCCATCGAGCCTAAGATTGAATATCAAGGTTTTACCTATTTGTTCAATGCCGACAGCACTTTTAGCGGTGAAGGGGTCATTGCCTTTTCCTATACCGATGGTGACGGCGACCTCGGTCTCGATGATGGCGACACGACTTATCCCTTCGGCTACCATGATCCATATTATTATAATATGGTGGTTGACTACCTGAAATACGAAAACGGTGAGTTTGTGAAGACACCACTGCTGAGTCCGCATGTGCCCACCAGCCCTGCCGACACGCTCGTGCTTTATGATACGGTGACTTTCAACGCCCGCTTCAAGCGTCTCCGCGATTCGGAAGATCCGAATGCCATCAGCGGCACAATGGAATACAAGCTGACAGTACAGAATCCTTTGTCGCCGAACGATACCATCAAATTCGAAATTCACATCGTCGACCGCGCACTGCACGAAAGCAATGCGATACAGACGGAAGCGATATATACGAATCCAATTTTACCTGCACAACAATCTGGATTGCCGCGCTTTGCTCGTAATGACGGTGGGCGGATTGCCGCTTCGCGTCATTGCGAGGAAGTACGACGAAGCAATCCATAAATATTGTCAATCATGAAAAAACTATTCTTATTATTATCGTTAACCCTGTTGGTGTTGTTTGTAAACGCCCAAACCGCAGGCGAAAACATCAATGTGACCCACTACGAAATCCACATCAACGAACTGGACTTCGCCAATCGCACCCTGCAAGGGGAGACCTTCGTCACTTTCACGGCTACGGCCGAGGTACAGCAAGTCGTCCTCGAACTGATGAGCCTGGAAGCCACTTCGTTGGCGGCCACTGGCGCTGCGGTCGCGGATTTTTCGCAAAATGACAACTTCCTGACCATTAACCTTGCCTCTCCTTTGGCTGCCGGTGCTTCTGCCACCTTGGATGTCGTCTATGGCGGGTCTACCTTCAGTGAGAGCTGGGGTGGCGTAGATTGGGCTGATCCTAACTATGTCTATAACCTTGGTGTGGGATTCGAAAGTCAGCCCCACAACCTCGGCAAGACTTGGTTCCCTTGCGTTGATAACTTTATTGACAAGGCCACATACGATGTTTTTGTCACCGCTACCAACGACAAAAAAGCCATCTGCGGTGGTGTCCTCATTGGAACCATCGACAACGGCGACGGCACCTCCACTTGGCATTGGAACACACCACAAGAGATTGCCACTTACCATATCTCGTTTGCAGTGGGCGAATACGAGTTTTGGGAAGACACCTATCAAGGCATCGAACGCGACATCCCGATAGAGGTGTATGCCAAACCGAATCAGATGAACAACGTGCCTGGTACCTTTGTCCATATTAAGGAGATTGTTGGTTATTTTGAACAGATTCTGGGGCCTTATCCCTTCAATCGTATCGGTTATGTGAGCACCAAGAAAGGTTGTATGGAACACACTGACAACATCGCTTTCGCGTCGAGTATCATCAACGGCAACACGAGCGGCGAGGAATATGTGGCCCACGAGCTTTCACATATGTGGTCGGGCAACATGGTGACCTGCGAAGAAGCAGAAGACATGTGGCTCAATGAGGGCTTCGCCCAATTCTGGGGCGCGTTCTACGAAGTGGGTGTCTATGGCGAGAAGAATTACCAAAACACGATGTCGACAATGGTGAACAATGCGGTAAATAATTGTTTGTCAAATCAATCCAATTGGCTGCCTATTAACAACATGCCGTTGGATTTGACCTACGACAGCGATGTCATCTACAACCGTGGTGCTGTCATTGTCAGCACGATGATGAACTACATGGGACGCGAGAATTTCCTTGCAGCCATGCGCCAGTATTTCCAGCAATATGCCTATCAAACCGCTACCTCCGAACAATTGTGCGATGCTTTGACGCAATATTCCGGCATCGACATGCACAACTTCTTTGACACATATGTTTATTCAGGCGGAATGCCACATTTGTATGCCAGCATCATTGCGGTTAACCCGGTAGGTAACCAGTATGAGGTGACGCTTGACCTGCGCTACCAACACATCGGTGACACACATATCGGGCAAAGCAATGGTTATGTTATTACCTTTATTGGCCCTGATTTCCAGTTGGCTACGGAAAGAGTGGAGTGGGGTGGCTTGCACAACGAGGCTACTGTCACCCTCGACTTTGATCCTGTTGGCATGGTTGGCGACATGAATAATGGCTGGCTCGATGGCAAGACGCAGAGCAACATGATGCTGAAGACCACGAATTTGCAGAGTTTTGCCCACTTCAGGGCGCAGGCGACAACCCTGACGGACTCGGTGTTTGTGGCAGTGGAGAACCATCTGGTGGGGCCTTACGACGACCCCTTGATTCCCTACTTGAACCTCTCGACGAAGCATTTTTGGACCATTAACCGTTATGATTTTGGTGATGCCGTTGTGTCGGCTCAGTTCGACTATAGTAGGTCTAACGATGGCGACATCATCCAAACAGAGAACGACTCTGCCACTTTGGTTTACCGCAAGAATGCCAGCGAGGCTTGGCACGAGATCCCCCATACGCTTTATCCGAGTAGTTTCTGGCGTCAAGGCCGTTTCATTGTTGACGATGTCCAGCCAGGCGAATATGCCATTGCCGCTTGGGACAAGGAAGCTCTGAGCGTGGAAGAGGCTATGGCTACTGAAAACAAGATTCAGCTTTATCCTAATCCTGCCCAAGGTCAAGTGCGCGTGAGTTGGAAGGGTGCTACTGACGGACAGATTCGCATCGTCGGGGTGGATGGCAAGGAACTGAAGCGGATAGGCTTCTCGCAAGCCGAGAGCGTTGACTTCTCGACGAGTGACCTGCCCAAAGGCTGCCATACGGTGATGTGCCTCGACAAGGAGGGCAGGGTAGTATCAGTAGAAAAACTAATCGTAAAATGATAGAGGTATGAAAAAGATGAGATTTATGGCTTTGCTGCTCATGGTGGGTGCCATGATGCTGGCCTGCAAAAAGGATGGTGCAAAGGAATGGCAACAGTTTTATGATTTTACCCTTGACGACATCAAAGGAACTTATGCCTTTTCATACGTGTCGAGTGCTTTTGATGGCTTGATGGAAACCAGTTATAGTCACATTTGTGATGATGCGAATATCACTGTGTCTAACTATTTGGGAAGCGAATCTTCCATTGAGTTCAAGATGAATTGTAAAAAGGTGTCGTTTAATAAGTCTTTCACAGGGAAACCGGCTATCAATGAGGATGATCCATTCCTTCTGAATATGGCATCTCCAAACTCCTCCGAAAATCCTGACTATACGTTAACCGCTTATGTCTACAAGAATGCCAAGGGAGACATTCGCCTTCATGGCTTTGCCAGACATATCTACTATGAAACGGTCTATCAGAATGGGATACCCCATAAGGTAGTCAAGTCCATGATCAACTATTATTTCGACGTGAGAAAGCAGTAAAGACAAGCTTATTGCTTCTTTAGGGTGATCCTAAAGGTGGTGCCTTCGCCTACCACGGAGGATTTGACGAAAATTTTTCCCTTGTGGTAGTCTTCGATGATGCGCTTGGCTAAGGATAGGCCAAGACCCCAACCTCGTTTCTTGCTGGTATAGCCAGGGTTGAACACCTGATTGATTTTCGATTTTGGAATGCCTTTGCCCGTGTCGCTCAGGTCGATGTGGATGTGGTCGCCATCGTCGAGGAGGTTGAGGGTGATTTTGCCGTGGTCGCCCATAGCGTCGACAGCGTTCTTGGTCAGGTTTTCGAGCACCCAACGGAACAACGACGGAATCAAGGGCATGATTAATTCTCCTTCTGGCAAATTGATTTCAAACTCGAACTTCTTGGAGAACCGCTTTTGCAGGTAGTCCATCGTGTCGCGAATGAGGTAGTTGATGTCGGTAGGCTCGGGCGTGGGTACGGAGCCGATTTTCGAGAAGAGATCGAGCACGGAAGAGCGGTTCAGCAGGAATGCCGAGACCGATCTCGTATGC
>CALEMB010000117.1 GCA_937902805.1 uncultured Bacteroidales bacterium | reverse complement strand
CTCTATCCATTGGGCTTCAGCATACATCGCAGCCTGCAAAATGACCTATAAGTCTTTTTATTTCTCTTCCTCAAACTTCTCCTTGTCCGCGTAATACACATCGATGGTTGCAATCAAGGCGGCGAGGCTCCACACAGGGATGGCCAGTTTGTCGGTGTCGAGGAAGTTGTTGAGGAAGCCGTGGATGAAATAGCCGAAGAAGGCGAGGGTGGCACCAAGCACCAATGCTTTGGCTTTCTTGTTTTTGCAGCGGCTGTAGGTCTTGAGGCCACAGGTCACCGTGACGACGACCAAAGCCAGCACGAGCAGCGAGCCTACGAGGCCTTGCTCCGCCAAGGGGCCGAAATACTCGGAGTGGGCGTTGCCACCATCGCCGGCGTTGGTGCTGATGATGGTCTTCTCCTTCGACATCTGGAAGGGCGCGTAAACGAACTGGTAGGTGCCAGGACCCCAACCGAAGACGGGGCGTTCGTTGAACAGACGGAAGGCCGACTGCCAACGGTTGATGCGCTCCAGGTTGGAGGCGTCGGTGGAGATGTTGGTGATACTCTGGATGTTCTCAACAAGGTCGCCTGAAGCGTCTTGGTTGTTTTTCTCCAGCGTGTCGATGATTTGGTTCTGGAAAGTGAGGAACAAGCCCACCAAGATAATCACGGCGGCGGCCACCCAGCGGAACTTGATCTTGAGCAGCACGCAAGCCAGCACACCCAAGGAGGCAATCATACTGAGCCATGCGGCACGGCAGTTGGAGAGCGTCAGCGCGAGGCTGAGCAGTGCCACCACACCGATGACGAGGAAGCGTCTTCCCTTGCTGATGCCAGGGATGAAGACGTAGGTGAGGGCCAGGATGAGATAGATGGCCAAGGCGGCACCGTAGGCCGTGTGGTCGTTATAGAAAGGCGTCATTACCCAGTGGGCCGAGTCGCCGTCGAAGCCAAACTGCGCATGGTGGATGATGGTATAGACGCAAACGATGCAAAGGCTGGCGATGTAAAGCCAGATGAACAGGTCGATGTTCTTGGGCTTCTTGAAGAGAACGGTGCAGAGGAAAAACGCCGGCACCACAAACCACAGCCTCGACACCAGGAATTTCAGCGACACCACGGGCATCTCACTGGTGATGGTGGTGACGAGCATCCAGGCAAACATACAATAGATGACAATGGCGATGGGATGGTGTGAGATGCGTTTGTCGAACTTGCCGTCGTAAAGCATTTTGGCGAGGAAAAGCACCAGGATGCCCATAAGGAGCGGCTCGGCAGGCAGCGAGATGGCCAAACCCGCGTCAAGGGCTTTCAAGTTGATGGAAAGCGGCACCGTGAAAGCTGTGAACAACAGCACTTTGTCGAGGGAGAAGATATAGAGCAACAGCACGCCGAGCACCACGGGGAGGGCAAAGAAGAGGTAGGTGTTCTTCTTGACGACCAAGAACAACCCCACGGCGATGAAAAGCGCCGCGATGAGGTAAAGCCAGGCTATTTTTGCTCTCTTCTCCACGGATGATTAGTTTTCAGCGACGAATCTCTTCCTGTTTTCGATGATGAAGATGACGACGATGGAGAGCAGCAGGGCACCGAGGCCGCAAAGGGCGACCACCACCCAACGCACGGGATAGGATTTCTTGTCGGCAGGGAAGGGCTCGGTGATGATGTTCGAGTAGGTGAGTTCGGAGTGGAAGAAACGGAGCTCTTTTTCATAATCCAGCTTGGTGGCGACGTAGGTATTGCCTTCTGCGGCAATCTTGGTGTGCAAGTCATGGATTTCGGCACCGTAAAGCTCAAGGTTGGTTTGAATCTCGTTGGCTTTTGCCGAACCGCTCAGCAGGCTTTTGGTCGCCTCACGCGTTTGGCTTGAGATGTCGGAAATGCCGTAGGTGGTGCAAATCTCAGTGTAACGTTGTTTTAGCGAGTCGATGTTGTGTTGCTTTTCACGCAGCTGCCTCTCATACATGGCTACCACTTCGCCGACCTTTTGTTTGTGCAGGTTATGCACCTTCTGGTCGTAGAAGTTCAGGATGTCGCGGGCGATGTTGCAGGCCACAACAGGATCCTTGTCCATGACGGTGACGGACACGGCCTCGTATTGCGTCTTGCCAATCTTGATTTTGCTGCCATATTCGTACAGCATATAGGTCATGGCGTGCGGGTCGTTCTTGTCGATCTTATAGTCCGTCCACAAGTCGTATTTGTTGATGATGGAATCCATGATGGAACGCGAGCCGATGATTTGCAGCATCTGTTCGGTCTCACTTTCGTCAGAGTAGGGGGTGACGTTGGCGGGATAGGCCACGGCCTCCGACTTGAAGAGCGGAGTGATGAACAACGAACTGGAGAAGATGGCGCCGCAGATGGCTGCTGCCACGGTGATGATGATGATGTGCCACTTCCATTTCAGGATAAGTTGGACGAGTGAGAGGTTGTTGAAATTGTTATCCATGATTTGATCGGTTATTTTCGGAGTGATGGGATTGGTGATGGTTTTAGTGTTGGTGCTGAGGTCCACCTTTTTCGGTTTTTCCTTTCGTGGCCGCCTCAGTCTCGGCCATGTGGCGAAAAAAGCCTTTCGAGCGGTCGTAGGCCACAATGCAGAAGATGAGCAGCAGGAAGGTGCTCAGCACGGTGACGACCACGATGATCCAACGCACGGGATAGCTCTTGCGTTCGGCTTGGAAGGCTGAGGTGACGACGAACTTGCGTGGGATGTCCTGAGTGGCATCCATCTTGGCTTCTTCGTATTTCGACTTCACCAACGACAGCTGCAGGCGGTCGTTGTCGAGGCGCTCGTTGATGGCGTAGGAGGCACCACCATATTCAGCGATGACATCGAGTTGCTTTTGTATGTTGTTGATGCCTTGAGTGTTGCCTTTTCCGAGCTCAACAGCCAGTTGTTGGCTGAGCATCTCCACTTGCGACTCATAATCGAATACACCGAGCTTGCGCAGGGTGTTCAGCGAGTCTTCCAGCTGTGCCATTTCAGCGCACAGGTTGTTGTATTCCTCTTCAACGAGTCGGAAGGCCTTCACCGCCACTTCCTTCTGGATTTGGTTCATTGTGCTGTCGTAGATCTCTGCGATGTCGTTGGCCATTTGGGCGGCGAGGGCAGGGTCGGGGTCGAGCACGGTGATTTTCACGGCGTTGTATTCGGTGCGGCGGAACTTGATGCGCGCGTCGTATAGCTTGTTGAGTTTGGTGAAGGGGTATTTGCTGCTGCCTTTGATGTTGTAGTGTTCCATCAGGTTGAAGCGGCTGATGACCTTGTCGCGTACACGATTGGAGTTCAATACCTGCAACATCTGCTCGGTCTGCTCGTCCTCACCAAAGTTCATGATGTCCTTATCCGACTGGTAGGTCGTGCTGATAAGCACCTTGGATGTGGAGTTGCTGGAAGTGGGGTAGATGACTGTGGTGGATTTATAAAGTGGCGTGATGAAATGCGGCGCACTGAAAACGATGGCGCAGAGTGCCGCCACCGCCAAAATGATAAGAATAGGCTTCCTATATTCCACCAACAACTTGCATAAGTATTTGGAACTGTACGAGTTATGTTGTTGTTCTTCCATATTTGAGTGTGAAATAAGTCGTCAAAAATAGGGAATTCCCCTGAAATGGCAATGAAAAATGTCACTTTAGGCCTTTTTTTCCTTCGGAAGGACGAGGCTGACGATTTCCTTGAGGCGGAGCAGACGGGTAAAGAAAATGGCGCCGCAGTTGATGGCAAAGGCGATGACGAAGCCAATCATCCAGTTGACATTCAGTTGTTTGACAAGGAAGGTGACCAAAGCGACGGTGGCAAGGAAAACAATGATGTGGGGCCAATAACGGCCTTGTATCTCCAATTTCAGGATGCGCTTGGCAAGTAAGTATTGCAGGATGGCTGTGACGGCTTGCACGCAGAGGCTGGTGCAGGCGGCACCCACGGCGTAGAAGCGCGGGATGACGATGAGGTTGAGCAGGATGTTGATGATCACGCCAGCCCCGGCCACGAGGTTGAGCTGCTTGAGGCTGCCATTGGCGGTGAGCAAGGTGCCAAAAACGTATGTCGTTGAAAGACAGAAGAAACTGCCCATAAGGATGGGGAAGATGTTGGCGTATTGCCCGATGCGCTCATAGTCGGCAGCAGTGGCATCGGCAGGGAGGTACATCAGTTGCATGATTTCCTGACGATAGAAGACGCACATAATCATGACGATGCCCGCCATAGCCACAATGATGTTGAATGAGGTCTTTACCAAGTTGTTGAGTTCCAGCTTGTTTTTCAGCGTGGCGGCAAACATGGGCAGCAGCATGATGGCGAAAAGGTTGGAGATGTTGTTGCCCGCGTCGAAGAGACGGTAGGCGCGGCTGTAAAAACCGGCTTGCACGCCATTGTCGTCCAAAAGGCGTTCCAACAGCACTGGCTCGATGCGGCTGTAGACGCTCATCAGCAGGACCAGCAAGGCAAAAGGCAGGCTTTGACGCAATATCTCCTTGAAAAACTGGAAGTTGACCTTGAAACTAAGCCCCTCGGTGTGGCGCAACACAATGGTGAGGGCGAGAACTAAGGTGCAAACATAAGCCACTGTCTGGGCTTGCAGGTACCAGATGGCGTTGAACTTTTCCATCGGGAACCAGCCGCTCCACAGCACCAGACCCATGATGACGATGGCCAGCACGCGGTCGAAGACGGAGAGGATGCTGTCTTGCTTGAAGAGTAGTAGTCCCTGCATATTCGACCTGAGGAAAAGGATAAAGGAAAGCAGGATTTGGTTGAGGCCGCACCAACACAACAGCTTGAGTTTCAAGCCTTCGTTGTAGCCGCAGAAATAGCCCACCACTAAGATGACAACAGCGTAGAGCAATCCCAGCAGGAGCTTGATTTCGGTGAGGCCACCGAAGTGCTTGGAGAGGTTCTTCGGGTCTTGCGCGACGGCGCGGCTGTTGAAGTTGGTAATGCCGAGGTCGAGCAGGATGTAGAAAAGGTAGGAGAAGTTGAAAAGCGCCTGATAGGTGCCGTAGGAGGCATCACCGAGGATGTTTTGCACCTCACGGTCGATGCCGAGAATCCAGAAAGGCTTCACCAACAAGTTGAGAAACAACAGGAAAAGGATATTTTTGATGAAGCGGTTCTGCATTGCTGACTTTTTTCTGAGCGCAAAAGTAGGAAAATATGTTTTTTGAACGAAGTTTTGAGGGGATTATTATTTTGGTTATAGATAATAAAAAGAAGCATTTGGAAGTTTTTTCACTTGTGGTTCAGAAAATATGTGTATTTTTACCACCTAAATTTTTGACTTGAAAGATGAACAAGGAACAGGAATACACCGATACGCTGACGGAGGAAATGATTGAGAACGAGAAAAGTCTCCTGCTCATCAACGACGATGTGAACACTTTTGAATATGTCATCGACACCCTGATGAAGGTGTGCCACCATACCCGTGAACAAGCAGAGACCTGCGCCTGGATTACGCACTATAAAGGCAAATGCGCCGTCATGCACGGTAGTTTCGAGGAGCTGAAGCCGTACTACGACATTCTTCTCGGTCACCAACTCACGGTAAAAATAGTAGACTAATGGAAGGCTATTCCTCACTCGAAATATTGACCATTCAGCAGGCCTACGAGGCTATGCTGGCTGACATACACCCCTTTGTCAACGCACCGGAGCATTTGGCGTTGATTGACAAGGCCTACCGCTATTGCCTGGAGAAATACGACGGACGTTACCTTTCCTCAGGCAAGGCTTATATGTTCCACCTTATCGAGATGGGGCGCATCGCCGTGCTTGAGGTGGGTCTGGGCTATATCTCCGTTGTGGCTTCTTTCCTCCATGGTATTGACTACAAGGAAAATGTGAGCATCAAGGAGTTGGAGAAAGAGTTTGGCAAAACTGTTGCTATCGTGCTTGAGGACTTCAGTGAGATTTCCCAGCTCGACACCGAGAAGGTCGCCTACAATTCCGACACCTTCCAGGTGATGTTCCTCTCAGTGGTCGACGACATGCGCTCGGTGCTGCTGAAAATCGTGCACCGTGTGTATAACATAAGAAACCAAAATGACGTCGATCCCGACCGTTTGCCGAAGTATTTCCACGAAATTAAGTACATCTATATCCCCATTCTTCACCGCTTGGGTCTGTATAAGCTGAAGGCGGAGCTGGAAGGGAAGCTGATGCTTTTCGAGAACCCCGAAGTTTTCCATGAGATTGAGGCTAAGATTGCCGCCACGCAGGAAGCCCGCAAGCAGACCGCTGAGGATTTCATTGCCCGCATCTCGGAAGGCATTGATGCCGAACTGGAACGCACCAAGAAAGGCGGCAAGTACAAGTTCACCTATGCCGTCAAGTGGAGGCTGAAGTCCATACCTTCGATTTACGCCAAGATGAAGGCGCAGAATGTGCCTTTTGAAGAAGTCTACGACTTGATGGCGGCTCGTGTCATCATTAGTTGCGCCATGAAAGACGAGCAGGAATGTTGCTGGAGTGTGTATTCCGCCATCACCAACATCTACGACCCTATGCCCGAACGTCTGCGCGACTGGATTACACAGCCCAAATCCACGGGTTACGAGTCGCTGCACACCACTGTGAAATACGATGACAAACTGTGGTTCGAGGTGCAGATTCGTACTACCCGCATGGACGAAATTGCCGAAACGGGACAAGCGGCGCACTACCTTTATAAAGGGGAGAAGCAGACTTCCGAGGAGTGGCTGCTCCATGTGCGCGAGGTGTTGGAAAACCCAAGTCAGGTGTCGTTTGAGAACTCGTACAAGAAAATCTACAAATCCGATAAGATATTCATTTTCACGCCCGAAGGCGATCTGAAGCAACTTCCCATCGGCTCTACGGTGCTCGACTTCGCCTATGAGGTGCACACCCGTGTGGGCGAGACCTGCAACGGGGCGCGCATCAATGGCCGCATGGTGCCCATCCGCCACGAACTGACCAACGGCGACAAGGTGGAAATCATCACGAGCAAGAAGCAGTCACCTCGTGCCGACTGGCTCAATGTTGTCGTCACAGAGAAGGCCAAGAACAAGATACGTCGTTACCTCAAGGAGCAGGAACTGAAGGAGTCGGAGCTGGGCAAGGGTATGTTGCAGCGCAGGCTGAAAAACTGGAAGCTGCCTTTCTCCGAGACCGTTGTTGACATGCTGGTGAAGGAGTTCAAACTGGAGAACTCGCTGCAACTGTACCACAAGATTTCGACCGAGAAAATCGACATTGCCGACGTGAAGCACTTCCTGACGGCAAAGTTTGGCGAGAATGCCGAGAAGACGGAAAAGACTGTGCCGGAGCAAATTGAAGCCTCGAAGAAGGAGACTTCCATCGAAGCTGAGGAGAGCCTCTCCATTGGCGAGGACATTGGCAATGTGACATACAAGCTATCCAAATGCTGCAACCCCATCCCTGGCGACCGTGTCTTTGGCTTCGTCACCAACGATGGCACCTTGAGTATCCATCGCGTCAACTGTCCGAACGCTAAGGGACTACAGCAGCGTTACGGCTACCGCATCATCAAGGTGAAGTGGAACGGTATGGAGGGCAACACCTCGCAAGCCACCATCCGCATCTATGGCCGCGACGTGATGGGCTTGCTGGGCAAGATCACCAAAGTGGTCTCGGAGGATTTGCAGGTCAACATGAAAAACCTTAACTTCAACACTGACAAGGACGGCTTCTTTGAAGGTAGGATTGTGCTCCAAATCACCGATGCGGAGGCTTTGGAGTTTCTGATGGACAAGATTCGGTCCATTGAAGGTATTATGGAAGTGATTAGAATTGATTGAAAAACAGAAAGATAGTTTTTTATATGAAACGTAATGTGATTTTGGCAGCTTTGGTGCTTTTGTTTTCGGTCGGCATTATGTCGGCCCAGGAGCTGCAACAGGTTAAAGGTATGTACGGCATCGACCACGGCAAGAAACTCGTGGTGGCCACGGGACGTTTGCCAGAAGGTGTCAAGCCGTTCAAGGAGACCATAGAAGTCAGGGGAGAGGCCTATACTTACTATAGGAGTGAGATGCCGATCATCAATATCACCACCGACGGCCCCATCGTCAACTCGCCTGCCGTGCATGGCGTTATCAGCGTGGCCGATGTTGATGGCAATGTCATTGAGATGCACGCTGGATTGAAGATTAGGGGTACTTCCTCGCAGCAGTACGACAAGAAATCGTACCGTGTTGAGCTATGGGCTGATGCCACTGGCACTGAGATGGCCGACACTACTTTCCTTGGCATGCGTAGCGACGACGACTGGAATTTGGAAGCCATGTGGGCACAGCCGCTCCGTCTCCGCGACAAGGTGGCCAACGAGCTATGGATGGAGATGTACACCCTGCCTTATGCTGACCTTGAACCCAATGCTTTGCCGGGCATCCGCATGGAATATGCCGACCTATTCATCAACGACGAATACCAAGGCATTTATGTCCTGACCGAGCGCATGGACCGCAAGCAGCTGAACTTGCGCAAATACACCACCGAGATTCGTGGCGTACTCTACAAAGGCAACGGCCCTGGCGCCCCGACTTTTGAGAGCTTGCCGCCTTACGACAACACCTCTGACACTTGGGACAACTACGAATGGGTCTATCCCAATGAGGATGAGGCAACCAACAACTGGAACCACCTCTACAGTTTCACGAACTTCGTGATGAACGCCTCCGACAATGTGTTCAACTCCCAATATTCAGCCCAATTCGACAAGGCGAATGCCATCGATTACTACTTATTTATCAACGCGTTGATGGCGATGGACAATATGGGAAGGAATATCTTTATCGCGCGTTATAAGAAGACGACCACTTACCTCTATTTGCCTTGGGATTTGGATGCCATCTGGGGCTTGGACACCGACGGAAATAGGACGTATGCTACGGCTGGCTTGATGAGTAATGGCTTTTACGACCGTCTGACGAAGGACTGCAATGTCACTGGTTTTGTGGCCACAGCCCAAACACGTTATGCCGAGCTTCGTAGTTCCTACCTGACTAAGGAGCATATCATGGAATTGGTTCAAAACCAGTACGACGAATTGCTGGAAAGCGGAGCCTACGACCGTGAACACGAAGCATGGCCTGAGTACACGGTGAATGAGGGTCAACTCAATTACATGAGCCAGTGGCTGGACGACCGTTTCAGCTATTTGGACAGCGAAATCAATGCGGTTTGCGGCACATGGGGTGTCGAGGTCTCTGAGCCTATCGAAGAGCCGATTCAATATGTTGAAGTCTTTCCCAATCCTGCCAAAGACAGAATCAATGTCCGTTTTGCCGAAACCAACGAGGCTGTTGTCAGCCTATACGATATGACAGGTCGTTTGGTTTACACCGCCAATGCTACCACGCAATGCTTCGTCATTCCGACACAAGGTCTGAGTCAAGGGATTTATACCTTGGTGGTGAATGTTGCTGGTAAACAGCAGATTGATAGGGTAGTGGTGGAATAATTATTGTTTTTGTCTTTCCATCCTTTTCAGCACCAAAATGCTCACCTCATAAAGCAGATACAGCGGAATGGTGACCAAAACCAATGTCATCAAGTCGGGAGGCGTGATGATGGCGGCTATAACCATGATGACGAGGAAGGCGTATTTTCGATAGAGCTTTAGCATCTCAGAGCTAACCACTTCCAGTTTTCCCAAGAAAAAGGCAATAACGGGCAGTTGGAATACCAATCCCATGACCAAAGTCAATGTGGTGAAGGTGGCGATATAGGACTTTAGGGTAATGTTGCTCTCCACTATGTTAGAGACACTGTAAGTGCCTAAAAAACGGAACGAAATGGGGAACAGGATGAAATACGACATCAGCACACCGAGGATGAAAAGCAGGTACATTGTGACGGCCACCTGCACGGAATATTTTTTCTCGTTTTCGTACAAGGCTGGGGTGATGAAACGGAACAACTCGATGAAAACATAAGGGGAAGCCCCTAATAGTCCGAGATACAATGCCGTTGTGACATGAGTCATGAATTGGCTCGACAACTCGGTGGCAATCAAGTTGATGTGATACTCACTGAAAGTGAAGTCTGAGCCTAAACGATGCAGGAACTTCTCAATGTAGCGATAAGTGACGAAATCCCATTGGCTAGGCGCGAGGAGCAGTTCAAAGGTCTTGTCTTTGAAGCAGAATATGGCAACAGCCAACACCATCACCACGGCGATGATGCGAAACAACATCCGGCGGAGCACCTCAAGATGTCCGCCAAATGTCATCAGGTTCGGGTCGGAGTCAGGGTCCGGCTCAGTCGTTTTCTTTGGGTTCGGCTTTTGCTTCATCCGTCACCTCTTGCGGTTGGTCTTCCTCAATAGGATCTTTCATGCCTTGCTTGAAACTCTGCACGCCTTTGCCCAAGCCTTTCATCAACTCGGGCACTTTCTTCCCGCCAAAAATGAGCAAGGCCACGCCCGCGATAAGCAGCAGCTCCGTAGTACCGATAAACAACAATGGTATTGTCATATACTTTTGCGTATGAATGGTTTGATGATGCAAAAATAGAGAAAAACTAATTTGAAACGCTTTTTTTCTGTTTATGACACAAGATAAATCTCGTTGGTTTCAAAGTTGATTTCCCAATTGCCGTTTTCAGCGGATTCCCACTGGTATTTCTGCGCCATTCGGTCCCACCAGCTCTGGAACTTGGTGCCGGTCTCGCCCATATCCTTGACGAGTTTCTCATAAAGTTCCGTGTTGTCGGCATTGAGGATTTTCGCCAGCTCGTTCAGGCCGTTTCTTCTTTCGAAGAGCTGCTGGATTTCATTCCTTTCTTCAGGAGTTACCTGACCTACTATTTTCTTCATTGTTGATTTGTTGAGTGTTTAATCGTTTAATTGTTGTCTTGGTGTCGCTTCGCGTCATTGCGAGGAGGAACGACGAAGCAATCCAGAGTATAAGATATTGGCTGGACTGCTTCGTGCCTCGCAGTGACGCAAAGCGTGTCCTAAAACTCCTTCCTGACCTCAAACGGATCCAAGTAGTTGATTTCCTTGATGTCGATGTTGGGCATGAACTCACCGACTTTACGGATGTCGTTCAAGAGGTTGCGGGAGGCGTTGCGCTCAATGTGCGCCATCACGCATTGCTGGTGCGAGGGTGTGTTGTTGTCCCAAGTCAGCTTGCGGTTGAGCCAGAGGCAACGACGGCATTGGTAGGCATCGCAGTTGCGGCACAAGGGCGCATGGTCGAGTTTCAGCAGTTGTGGATTAGGAATGTCCAAGCCGTTTTCCAAATCGCCAACAGCATTGTCCGAAGTCGGTTGATGATGGTTCAGTTGGTTGTCCACATTCGTCTGCTCATCGTAGTAGAAGGCAGGGCAGAGGTAGAACTTCCCATTTGGCGCAAGGGTGATGTTACTTACGCCTGCCTCGCAGTTGTGCATCTTCTCCAGCATCATCCTGTCCGTCAGCAGGTTGAATTGCGGGGATTGGCCTTGCTTGTAGAGGCCAAGCAAAACGGTGTTCCATTCGTTCAAGACTTGCTTGTAGGTTTGAATCTGTTCGTCTGTGAATTGCTCCACATCGGTAATGCAAAGGTTGATTCTTGTACCTGAAGCGAACAGCTTGGCAATTTCATCTTTTTTCGCACACATCTCGCTGAAAGTAAGGCGAAGCACCAAGTTCTTGGCTTCCACTTTTTCAGGGATTTCATTCGCCACTTCTACGTCGGCATCGCTGCCGTCATCAATACCCGTAGCAGGCTTGCAACCCATAGGATAAATCTTCACATTGTCGATGCTCTCGATGACTTCTGCATACTCTTTCGGGAGTTCGTAACCGGGGAAGACATATTGAATCATCAGGTTTTGCTTCATTCCGAAGAGGATGCCTTTCTTCAAGGTCTCGATGGGCATCAAGTTTCTTTCCTTTAGCGGGTTGTCCGCATGGCAATAGGCCACGCTGGTGTCGTCTAATAATATAACAAGGTATTGCAGCATGGCTCAGCAGATTTCAGGTTTCACTTCGCGTTTGTTGGCTTCGTATTGCTCGCGCAGGTCTTCTAATTCGAGCTTGCGGTAGAGCTTGTTCCAGTAGTAGTTGTTGGCTCTCACTCTTGCCTTGTGCATGAGGCAGATGGCTGTAGCGCGTTCAAACACGGTGTGGGTCTGAGCCGCGTCGTAGTTTTCTCCTTGGCACCAAGCACAGCCGCTGGCCACTTCGCAATCGATGCACTCTTGCTTGCTTTGTGTGGTTCTGTCCAATGTGAGGAAGGGACGCAGCTTGTTCTTGTCGATACCCTCCTTGATGTTGCCAATGGTCCAAGTCTTCTTGTCGCGGAGCGAGTATTGCGCAAAGCGGGTGCAAGGGTAGAGGTTGCCTGCCGCGTCCACGCTGAGCATCTTGCCCGCGCCGCACCAGTTCTGGTTGTCGCGCTCGGGGTCCATGGGCTTGCCGATGTGTTCCGAGAAGAACGAACAAGCATAGTCCTGATAGTAGCCGCCGTCGATGATATCGTCGGCCAACTGCATCAATTGCTCCTCAAATTTGAGGTCGTCGCCTTCCTGCCACACATCCTCGAACACCACATTGATGTTCACCTCGTGGATGCCCAAGGAATAAAGGTGTAGTACGCTCTCCGTGATATAGGGAATGTCTGCCGAGGAAATGGTGACTTTGGTTCCACCACCTGGGAATTGCTCCAACCACAGCGGTATGTTCTTCACCACATCCTTGTAGGAACCTTTCTCTGTAATTTTGTACACGCGGTTGAGGTCGTGCTTCTTCTCTGTCCCATCTATGGTGATTCCGATGGAAAGGTGCTCGCGATTCTTTTTGATAAAGTCCTGCACGGCCTTCTCGTGGTAGTTGATGCCGTTGGTGGAGAAGGAGAAACGGTACGAGTTGAACCAATGGTGGTTGCGGCGGAAGAGTTCGGTCTTGATGTAGTCGCAAATCTTGTCGATAAGTTCTATCTCCAAAAACGGCTCGCCACCGATGAAGTCCCACACCACCGACTCATAGGCAAAATCGGGATCGGTCTCGTGATCAAGCACATAGTCAATAAAAGTTTTGGCGACATCCCAAGGCATCCGCTCCTTCACGTTTTTGCCCACAAGATAGCAGTATTTGCAGGCCAACTGGCAGTCCTTCGTGACGATGAAGGTGATGTTCTTCGCCATGCCGGACTGCCAGGAGTCTTGGTTTCCTTTTATTTGGGTCATTATTAGTAAAGACGATTGTTATTCCTACAGCCTCCAGAGCATGTGCTATCACATGTTCCTTTGCAACCACTCCAGCAATCTCCTTTACAGCTGTTACCACCACAGCCTCCTGTACAAGTAGTTTTACATTCTCCTTTACAGGCACCTTTACAATGAGAACATCCATCTTTTGTACATGAGGAAAATACCGATGTACCTAACAATGCAACTGCAAACAAAGGAAGAGCCTTTTTAGCTGCTTCCTTGAAGAATTCTCTTCTTCCTTGAAGATCTCTGTTTTCTCCGTTTTCCATATTTGTTTCATTTTGTTTGTGTCCTCGGCTCAAAGGACAGCGTTATTCAATGGCAAACAGAGCGGAGCCTCCCAAACTTATCCTTATTTCTGGCTGTTGGGTCTGGACTCCCATAAATTTTCAAAATAATGGATACGGTAAAGCTCCACTGTTTATGTAAGTATATATGAATACACAAACATTAAACAGTGAAAGCCGCCTCATCTCATCACTCCTCAAAATTTATGCGAATTGTCCAGATTCACAGCCGAGGAACAAAGCGAAGAATGCGCTTTCTCTGGCCAGCCGATTTCTCCCGGCTTGGCGAGGCAAAGATACAAAGATTTTGGAAAATTCAAGTGGAAAAACAAAAAACTGCAACAAATTGCTGCAGTTTTTTTGTCCGTTTTCTCAATTTGGTTGGCAAAACGTCATTTCCCGAAAAGGTCGGCGTGGGTGCCGGTACGGATAAGCCTTATCAGTTTGATAGTTTTTTCTTTGTTGTAAATCATCAGCCAATCGGGTCCGATGTGACATTCCCATGCGCCTTTATATTCGCCGGTTAGCTTATGCGGCTTGAACCGTTGTGGCAGTGTCCCCGTTTCTGATAGCAAGCTAATTGCCTCGCGAAGTTTGGTCGTGTCATATCCTCGCCTTACACAAAGGTTGGCATCTTTATCGAATTGTTTGGTTGTCTTAACCTCGTAATTCATATACCAAGTTTTTCGAAAAGCTCATCAACGCTGGCATAACTTGTCAGGTTTTTGTCTTCATTGGCATCCCGGATGGCTTCAAGCGTCTTTTCATAATTGGTTTTGCGGTGGCGTTTTGGGGTTATGCGTTTCTCCATCACGTTCACATCCTTGGCATCACGCAGCAATGAGGCCAATGCCGCAGCAAATGCACTGTTTGGGTTGAATTGCAATGTTATGGTTTCCATGTTTTTCATTTTGTGCTGCCTATACAAATCTGAAAGTGTAAATCTTATCGAGGAACAAAGCGAAGAATGCGCTTTCTCTGGCCAGCCGATTTCTCCCGGCTTGGCGAGGCAAAGATAGATAAAAATTCGATTGTGCAAGGGGGAAAATAAAGAAAAAGTTGGGAAAGATTAAGTGTTTTTCAGTAGAAACACATGCCTTTGCGATTGTAAAGAGAGGCTTGAGATAAGCTAAATCATTGAACAGTTACTTAAATGACTGCAAAGACAAATTCAACGTTCACCACCACCTTT
>CALEMB010000116.1 GCA_937902805.1 uncultured Bacteroidales bacterium | reverse complement strand
CGATCTATTGCCGATCTCCATGTGGATGAACTTCTTGCCGCAGGCGGCTTCAATGTCGCGGGCCAACTTGTTGATTTCACGGATGCCAGCTCTTCCGATGCACGGCAGGCCGCTTTCTGCAAAGAGTTTCTTTGCAATGTCTTGTGGTACGATATTATGTTGCATCATATCTGTAAAAAAATACTCGTTTGTATTGGAACGGCAAAGATAGGTAATTAGTGTGAATTGTGCAAATAAATGCAAATAAAAATGATATGGGAAAACTTATGGTCGTCGATATGCAATGGAGAAGCGCCTTTTTTCTATCTTTGCAGTCTTGTGAAAAAGACAACGATTATGAGTAATATGACCAAAAAACGTGTAATAGGTATAGGCGAAACGGTGTTGGACATTCTGTTCAAAAACGACCAAGTGCAGAAAGCCATTCCAGGTGGCTCGACGTTCAACAGCATTGTTTCGCTCGGGCGGGCTGGTGTGCCTTGCGCCATGGTGACTGAAGTGGGAGGCGACCATGTGGGCGACCTGATTTGTCGCTATCTGTGCGACAATGGTGTGTCGTCGGAATATGTCTGCCGCCATGAGCATGTCAAGTCGCATATATCGCTGGCTTTTTTGGATGAGCATAACGATGCGCAATACGTGTTCTATAAGGATCATGCGTCTGTTTGGCTGGACGGAAAGTTGCCCCAGATGGGAAAGGATGATGTGGTGCTTTTCGGCTCGTTCTTCGCCATCAACCCTGCCATACGCTCTGTTGTGGGTGGTTTGTTGCGTGCTGCACGTGAGGCGGGTGCTTGGCTCTATTATGATGTCAATTTCCGCAAGCCCCATATTGCCGATTTACCCAACGTGATGCCCAATATTGAGGAGAACATGCGTTTGGCGGATCTGGTGCGTGGGTCGATGGAGGATTTCGACTATCTGTATGACCTGCACGACGGAGATGCCATCTATGAACAAGTGAACCAATATTGCCGCACATTAATACTGACGGACGGAGCTCGCTCGATACGCGTCTATACGCCCGAAGGCTGCGAGACCTATCCCGTGCAGGCGATAGAGACGGTCAGCACGGTCGGGGCTGGAGACAATTTCAATGCGGGTTATATCTATGCCATGCTGCAAGGCATGGACGACCAAGCTTCACGCATTGAGATGGCGCAGCGCTGGAGCCAGGATGTCTGCCGCCAAATTGGGAACAATATCAGTGATGAGTTGGTTGCAACTTTGCGATTCAAAGTATAGGCGAAGTATAGGCGATCCGTAGGCGAAGTATAGGCGATCAAAACACAATAAATACGCTGTGTTATTTTTTGTAATTTTGCGGCATGGAACGAAACCCGATTAAATGGCAGCCATGAACTGGACGATTATCATTATCGAAACAATAATTCTAACAGTGGCTTTCACGGCGATGATTCTGATACCATTGGTGAAGAATCCTGTTTGGTGGATAGCCGACTACCCTGAGGACATTCAGGAAGAATATTTCAAAACACACGAGCGCATACCTTCCAAATTCTTCTCGCCGACAGTGCTGTTAAAAAAAGGAATGGCTTTGGTTATTGCCCTTGTGTTGTTAATAATCGTAGTTAAGTTAGCTGGAGCATACGATTTTTGGTCTGCATTGGGAGTCGGGTATGGTATATGGCTCTTCATTGACTGGTACGACTGCTTTTTCTTGGACTGGGTGTTGTTTGCGAACATGAAGGCTGTCCGTCTACCTGGCACGGAACACATGGATGAAGCGTATCACCAGAAGAAATACCACTTTGTGCAGTCCTGTTGGGGTGTGCTCATCGGCCTCATTCCTTGCCTTATCGGAGCAGGGCTTTACTCATGGTTGTTTTGTTAAAAGCAGACCAACCCGTAAACGCTTAGGAATGTCCGAGCATTGGGAAATATACGCCGACTGGAATCCGTGGCATGGTTGCACCAAGATTAGCCCCGGGTGCAAATACTGCTATGTTTACCGTCAGGATGAGATGTATGGCAGCGAGATTTCGAGCAGCGAGTGCCGCAAGACGGGCAATTTCAACCTTCCGATGAAGAGGAAACGCGACAAGTCATGGAAGATTGAGAGCGGCAAGATTGTCTTCACTTGCTTTACCTCTGATTTCCTCCTGAAAGATGCGGACGAATGGAGGCCTGAATGTTGGAGGATGATGAAACAACGAAGCGACCTTTGGTTCTTTTTCTTCACCAAACGCATCGATCGTTTCATGGAATGTGTGCCCGACGACTGGAGCGAAGGCTATGACAACGTTATGGTGGGATGTACAGTGGAAAATCAAGATATGGTCGATTATCGTTTGCCCATTTTTCTGTCTCTCCCTATCAAGCATAAGAGTATCATCGTTTCTCCCATTCTCACCGCCGTTGACCTTAATCCTTATTTAAATAAGACGATTGAGGAAGTGTCGGTTGGTGGAGAGTCGGGAGTTGATGCAAGGCCATGCAATTACGACTGGATACTTGATATCAGGAAGCAATGCATTTCAAAAGACATTCCTTTCCGTTTTCACCAGACAGGTGCACATTTCATCAAGGATGGAAAAATGTTCCGTGTTCCACGATGCTACCAACTCAGCCAAGCCCACAAGGCAAACATCGACTACAAGATTGGCAATTACCTTGTCCCAGAGAAGGTGAGATTCGAATGGAAAGATAGCGACTATCACGATTGATTGTATTAGCAAGAAACGAAATCTCTATGAACTAATACGAATCAATACGATATGAAAAAGCACTTAAAAATATGGGCAATCATATCAGAATGTTACGATACTATGTTGGTTTTCCATACACCACCTCAAACACCCGCTCCAATCTGGGCATAATCGGTGAAAAGTGAGTTCCTTCAACTAACTCGAATACGATAGAAGCACTGGTTTTTTCTCTCAGAATATCGTCGGCGGCATGGGTGCATTCCTCAACTGTCGCCATTCTTTTATCCTTGGCAAGTTTTTCCTTCTCCCCAAGCAACATACAAACCTTCTTTATACTTGGCGATGGTGTGTTCTTTTTCGTCCAGTCCACAAAGCCATCATACCACAACGACCCGGATATGCTGATGATGTTGGTGAAAGCATCGGTGTTGAAGGCTGACCATACTACAAATAAGCCCGACAACGAAACGCCGAGGATTGTTCTTTCTGGCTTTTCTATGTCCAAATGTTTTTCTGCTTCAGGGATAATATCACGGGTTAGCTTGTCAAGGAATACGCCTGCTTGTCCTCCAAATGGCTTCGCTTTTTTGAACACGCCTTCCGCTGGCCAAGGTGTAAGGTCGTCGTTCCAGTTGACATCATTGATCACTACGATGGAAACCCCGTATTTTTCAGCCAACCTTTCCAACCCTTCAGACAAATCCTCTTTGATTCCTTCGGGCAGAATCATGTAGCAGATTTTGTTGGTGGGCTGTTTGATAATAGGTGACGGCATCAGAATTCAATCTCCAAGGGTTTAGCGGTGAAAGAACTGATGGTGGCCTTTCCGTCTTTAATGTAATAGACTGCAGTGTTTCCATCGTTCTCGTCATACATACT
Organism: uncultured Bacteroidales bacterium; assembly: GCA_937902805.1. GTDB lineage: Bacteria > Bacteroidota > Bacteroidia > Bacteroidales > F082 > Limimorpha. Next base: position 10,879 of record CALEMB010000116.1, on the reverse strand, counting down.
CCTCAGTTCGGGATAAGCGTCGAGCATGGATTTCTTGGCCTCGATTCTTGTGTCTTCCACCAAGATGCCGCTTACTCTAATCCATTCCTTGCCGTTGAATGCGCAGATCTCAACTCTTGGATTGGCTTTTATTTGTTGGGCGAATGGCTTGACATGGCCGCTTTGGATGTAGAGCTTGTTTTCAAAAAGATTGATGGTCCCGAAAGGTCTGACTCTAGGTCGGTCTCCTTCGACTGTGGCAATGTAATACGTACCACAAGATTTCAAAAAGTTATAGACTTGTTGCATGTTAGTTAGTTTTAATTGTTGATTATCAATTTGTTGTTTTTAATCCGTGTTATTTGAGACAAGTGTTTTCAGTGGTCAAAGATAAGGAATAATCTCGAAAACCGAATTGTCGACTTATAATCGAGAAACGGCTTTTTTGTACTTTTGCAGCAAATACAATGTCAAAACATGATCGATTACGGTTTAAAAGATAGGGTTGCTTTGATTACGGGAGCCAATAATCCCCAGGGGATTGGAGCAACTACGGTATTTGCTTTTGCTCGTGAAGGGGCAAAGGTGGTTTTGGTATATAAGAAAGTGCCCAGGCCATTTGATAGGAATAAAACGGATAGGAATGGGGCAGACAGATATTACCAGGCAAATGCAGGGGATGCAGACATCGTAGAAAGCAAACTCAAGGAAATGAATGCTGATTATATGATCATTGAAAGCGATATTTCCAATGAGGTTGCTGTAAAGGGAATCTATTCGAAAGTCCTGGAACGGTACGGGAGAATTGATGTTTTGGTTAATAATGCAGCAGATGGTGATATGGACGGCTATGATACCATCGAAAAAATCACTCAAAAAGTGATTGATGATACATTTGCGGTCAATGTACGAGGCAGCATTTTGATGATAAGGGAAATGGTCAACCATCGTGGTGATTATGGCAGAATCATCAATATCTCTACAGACGCTTCACAGATTTTTGCAGGTCAAATTACATACGGAGCGAGCAAAGCAACTTTGGAGGCGCTTACCCGTAGCATTGCCCTTGAGGTAGCAAAGTATGGAATTACCGTGAATTGTGTCGCGCCTGGACCAACGCAAACAGGATGGATTGGTGCTGACTTGGAAAATGAAGTCGTTCCAATTATTCCTATGGGCAAATTGATTCAGCCTGAAGACATTGCCGACACAATTCTATTTTTGGCAAGTGAAAAGGCAAGGATGCTTACGGGACAAGTAATAAAAGTGTCTGGGGGACATGCCCTATGACAAAAGACAAACCCAGCTTAATATGATACAGAAACATTGCTACGAGTGTGGAGCGGCACTTATTGAAAAGAAACTGGAAGGAGAGGGGATTGTGCCTTATTGTCCAGAGTGTCAGCAGTTCAGATTTCCCATGTATAACGTTGCCGTGAGCATGATTGTCATCAACGAGCAAACAGGTGAGATCCTACTGATTAAGCAATACGGAAGGCCTTGGTTTGTCCTTGTGGCGGGCTATGTGAACCGTGGCGAGCAAGTGGAACATGCCGTCGGTCGTGAAATCAAGGAAGAGACTGGCATGACCGTAAGTCGTATCAAATTCAACCGAACCAGTTTCTTTGAGCCATCGAACACGTTGATGTGCAACTTTACGGCCTTTGTGAAAGATAACAGCGAACTTTCGCCTAACAAAGAAATCGACTCCTATCAGTGGTTTTCACCAGATGACGCACGGCTGAACATTCGACCAAACAGTCTGGCTGAAAGATTCTTAAACGCTTATTTGGATGAGAAGCAATGAATGCTGTTTTATATATTCACGGCAAAGACGGAAGCGCATCGGAAAGCGAGCATTATAAGCCGCTGTTTCCCAGTTGCGATGTCATAGGATTGGACTATAAGACTTTTACACCTTGGGAAACAGGGATTGAAATTCACAAAGCCGTTGAGGAACTGAAAAACAAGTACGAAAACGTCATTCTGATAGCCAACAGTATCGGGGCTTATTTTAGCATGAACGCTGGCATCGACCAAATGATTCAGAAGGCTTACTTCATTTCGCCCATTGTCGATATGGAGAAGTTGAATGGTGTTAAGTTGGTTGGAGAATGGCTGCACTATGTTAAGAATCACCCCATCGATTGGAGCGTACCGACACATATTCTGTATGGGAGCAAGGACAGCCTAATCTCCTTCGATACCCTAGACAACTTCACAAAAGAGCACAATGCCACGCTAACCGTTATGGAAGGCGGCGAGCATTGGTTTCACACCGAAGAGCAGATGCGGTTTTTGGATGAATGGATTAGAAAAGTTTAAATCATCGTCTTTGGTTGTGCCTTCGACGAGTCGAATCATAATTACCTTTCAAAAATCACTGAACCAGCCTGCGTAGGATGGTCATAGATTAGGATTTCTTCAGCCCCGCTTTGACTCTTGTATGCCAACAGCTTCATCACAATCATTATATCCCCACCTGCCGCCAGTATCATCACAATCCCTGTCCAAAACAGGAAGTGCGAACCCAACAGAATCCCTATCGCCATGGGAAGTATGCCGAGGACAATGCAAGGCATCAATGCGCCCATGATATAGTGGCTTTTCAAGAGGGGTGTCGTACATGTGCAGTAGGGAGTGAGATATTCTTTCATGAATCCAAACTCAATGTCTTTGAAATGATGTTCAGCATACAAACTCCAGGTCAGTCCATGAATAAGTTCATGTGCTACGATGAGCACAAAGAACAACACAAAAAACAGAAAACTTCCTTTTGGGTTGGGCGTTAGAAGTGATATGGGATTCTTCCATGCGAAAAGAAGCACGCCTATCCCCACGACTGGGATGGCAAGCAAGAATACAAACAGGTTGGCTTTGACGATGCTTATGGTTAGATCCGTCCTTTTGTAGCCTTCCTCGGAGAGCCTCTCGCAGGTCTCTTCAAAAACATTCAATCGTCTTTGCTCTTTTTCACTTAGTTTTCTGTTCTTTTCTTCTTTCATTTGTTGAGTATGTTGCGTTGGAAGATTTGCATGGCGCAAAAAGATTGTTTGAGACTTCAAAAATACAAAAAAAGTTGATTTCTCTGAAAACAACAGATTTCGGAGGAACAAAAAAGAATAATCAGAAAAGAAATAGAACAGGAATTTTGCGCCGATTTTGCGCCGTTTTAAACTGCGAAAGCCAACGTAAACCGCTGGCTTTCTGATGTTGGTGGGACGTACTGGACTCGAACCAGTGACCTCTGCCGTGTGAAGGCAGCGCTCTAAACCAACTGGGCTAACGTCCCTCCGTTGAATAAAAAAACGCCATCGGCGTTTCGTGTGGGGCGAACAAGGATCGAACTTGTGACCTCATGCCTGTCAAGCATGCGCTCTAAACCAACTGAGCTACCGTCCCAAATGCGGGTGCAAAAATACGGCTTTTTCCGAAACTGACAAGATTTTTTCTTTCTTTTTTGAAAAAAAACTATCTTTGTGCAATTAAATCTTTTTGCTATGAAACTTAAATATTTGTTAATCAGTTTGTTCCTTGTTTTTGGAGCAGTTTCGGCTTCGGCCCAAGAGAAGAAAAATATCGAATTGGAGGACATCTACATGCGTCCCATGTTCTATGCCAAGTCTGTCCGCGGCATGAATTCCATGAAGGACGGCAAGACCTACGCGTCCTTCGAGAGAGGCGAACTCAACATCTATAACTACAAGACCGGAAAGCTTGAAAAGACCTTGTTCGGCATTGCCGACCTCGTCATGGAAGGTGAAGACCTGCCCATCGGCCTTGCAGACTATGAATTGAGTGCCAATGAGGACAAGATGCTTTGTGTTACCGATATTGAGAGCATCTACCGTCACTCGTACCACGCCACGTATTATGTCTACGACTTCAAGACCAAGACTTTGCAGCCGTTGTCCGACAATGGCAAACAACGTCTCGCCACCTTCTCGCCCGATGCCACCAAGGTCGCCTTCATGCGCGACAACAACTTGTTCATCAAGGATTTGGAGACAGGGGAGGAGAAGCAGTTCACCAACGACGGCCTCTATAATCATATTATCAATGGCGCGCCCGACTGGGTCTATGAAGAGGAGTTCAGCTTCTCGCTGGGCTTTTGTTGGTCACCCGACAGCAAGAAGATTGCCTTCATGAAGTTCGACGAGAGCAACGTGCGCGAGTTCCAGATGGAGATGTTCGAAGGGCTCTATCCCGACTGGTACAGCTTCAAATATCCCAAGGCTGGTGAGGACAACTCCATTGTCGAGATCTATGTCTACGACCTTGAAAGCGGTAAGACAGTGAAGATGGACACAGGCAAGGAAACCGACATCTACCTGCCTCGCATGGCCTGGACGAAAGACGCCAATGTGCTGGCCATCCAACGCCTCAACCGTCACCAGAACCATCTTGAGATTTTGGCTGCTGACGCCACCACAGGCAAGAGCCGTGTGTTCTACGACGAGACCAACGAATATTACATCGACATCACCGACGACTGGCATTTCCTTGAGGATGGTAAGCGCTACCTCATGACTTCCGAGAAGAGCGGCTACAACCACATTTACCTCTGCAACCTCGATGGCACGCAGGCGACGCAGCTCACCAGCGGTGCATGGGATGTGACCTCAGTATACGGCTTCGACGGCAAGGAAGTGTATTTCCAAGCCGCCAAGAACACGCCTGTCGACCGCCAAATCTACGCCGTCAACCTGAAAGGCCAGATGCGCGAGGTGATTGGCCGTGAAGGTACCAACTCGGCGACGTTCAGCAACGACTTCAGCTACCTTATTAATATTAACTCCTCCATCAGCCAGCCGAGGCAGTATGAACTCTACACCAACAAGGGTAAGTTGGTGCGCGTGTTGGAGGACAACCATGAGTTTGCCGAGAGAATCAAGGACTACAACCTTGGCGAGAAGAAACTCATGAAGATCAGCGACCCGGCTTTCGTGCTGCCCGATGGCACCCAAGTCGAGATGGACGCCTGGCAGATTCTGCCTCCTGACTTCGACCCCGCCAAGAAATATCCTGTGCTGATTTACGTGTATGGTGGTCCCGGTCATCATACGGTGAACAACTCATGGGCCGACAGCGATTACTGGTGGCTGCAACTGCTCGCTCAACGCGGTATCATCAGCGTGTCCATCAACAACCGTGGTAGCGGTGCGAGGGGTGAGGTTTTCAAGAAGATGACTTACCTGCAACTCGGCAAATATGAGACCGAGGACATGATCACCCTCGCCAAATACATGGCCAAGCAGCCCTACGTGAATGCTGACAAGATTGGTATTTACGGCTGGAGCTATGGTGGCTTCATGGCTGCCAACGGCATCACCAAGGGTGCTGATGTCATCAGCACGGCTGTGTCGGTGGCTCCTGTGACCAACTGGCGTTACTACGACAACATCTACACCGAACGTTTCATGCGTACACCGCAGGAGAACCCCGATGGTTACGACCTCAATTCTCCCGTTCACAATACGGAGTTGATAAAAGGCAATTATCTGCTCTGCCACGGCAGCGGAGACGACAACGTCCACTACCAGAACGCTATGGAACTCATCAAAGCCATGATTTCGAACGGCAAGCAGTTCGACTTGATGATCTATCCTAACAAGAACCACGGCATCTACGGTGGCTATGAATACGGAAAGGGCGAGAGCCGCATGCATCTCTTCAACAAGATTGACAACTTCTTGTTTGAGCATCTGTTGGGTGAATGAGTATGGCAAGTATTAGAACACAACGTGTAAAACTTTTTTTATTTTATCAACCATTAAATTTTTAAAACCATGAAAACGGGTAAAAAAATTTGGATTTGCATTTCAGGTCTCCTTCTCATCGCCCTTGGCGTCATCTGCATTATGAGACCCGACATCACCCTTCTGTCCACAGCATGGGTTCTGGGTTTGTTGACCCTCTTCTCAGGTGTCTTTAGAATGGTGTTCACTTTTAGGACGCAGGCGTTCATGCCTAACAGTGCTTCACGCATTTTGATGGCCTTGCTCGAAATCTTCTTTGGCTTCTTCATCTTGTTCAACATTTTGGGTGCCGCCATATCACTCCCAGTCATGTTCGCTTGTTGGGTGATTATCGAGGGCATTAGTGTGGCCGTCCAGAGCTTCGACTACAAGAAGCTGGGCTTCCCCTTGTGGTGGGCCATCCTGATTCTGGGCATCATTGGAGCTGTCATCGGCTTCTTCGGCCTCAAGAATCTTGATCTCACTGCTAAGACGATCTCAACCCTTATCGGTATCTCCATCATCGTCTCAGGTCTGGCTCATATCGTCGCCGTGATGGGCGTGAACCGCATTGAGAAGGCCATCAAGTAAGCAGTATGATTATGTTTTAGAATTGTTCTCTGTTGAGGACATTACATCTTCAAAAAAGGAAAAGCCTCGTCACGAGGCTTTTCCTTTTTCGGCAGGCGATTACATCTGCTTCAACTGCTCCACGTAGTCGTCAATTCTGTGTAACTCCTCGGGGATGTTGATTTTTTGCGGGCAGTGCTCCGTGCATTGTCCACATCCGATGCAATGGCTGGCTTGGCGTAGCGACGGGACGTTTCTGTCGTAGCCGATGAGGAAACGTTTTCGTGCTTCTTGGTACTCGCGCGCCTCATGGCTGCCAGCTGGCATCTTACCTTCGGTGACGCACTTGTTGTAATACGAGAAGATGACGGGGATGTTGAGGCCGTAAGGGCAGGGCATGCAGTAGTTACAGGCAGTGCAGGGCACGGTCTTCAGCTCCACAAACTCCTCGGCAATCTTCATCAAGAACTCGTCTTCCTCGGGTGTGATGGGACGAAGCGGCGAGTAGGTTTCCACATTTTGCGCCAGATGTTCCATATAAGTCATGCCACTGAGCACGGTGAGAATGCCCTCGGGCGTGCCGGCATAACGGAAGGCCCAGCGGGCGACGGGCGTCTCTGGCTCGCGTTCCTTCATCTGCATGACGAGGTAGTCGGGGAGGCTGGCCAAACGACCGCCCAGCAGCGGCTCCATGATGACACCGGGAATGTTGCGCTTGTGCAGCTCCTCGTAAAGATACGACGCGTTGACGTTCTCTTCCTCGATACGGTGGGCGTAGTTCCAGTCGACATAGTTCATCTGGATTTGCACAAAGTCCCAATGATAACGGCCTTCGTCGTGCCATTGCAGCATCGTGTCAAAGAGTTTGGGGTCGCCGTGGAATGAGAAGCCAAGGTTGCGGATGCGCCCAGCTTGCTTCTGTTCCACGAGCCAGTCAAGGATGCCATTGTCCATGAATCGGGCGTTGAACATCTCCATGCTGTTCAATTCCTTTGACTCGCCACCGATGCTGTGCAGCAACAGGTAGTCGATGTAGTCGGTTTGTAGCTCTTTCAGCGATTTCTCGAACATGGCCTTGGAACTCTCCGTGTCCCATGTGGAGGGACTGAAGTTTGACAGCTTGGTGGCGATATAATACGAGTTACGCGGATGCCTCGCCAAAGCGATACCTGTGGCGTGTTCCGACTGACCCTTACAATACACCGGAGAGGTGTCGAAGTAGTTCACGCCATGCTCGAGGGCGTAGTCGATTTCTTGGTTAATTAGCTCCTGGTTGATGGGGGAGGTGGGGTTGTCCCAAAGGGTGCCACCCGCCTCCACGGGCAGACGCATCATGCCGTAGCCCAGCAGCGATACCTTGTCACCCGTGTTGTGGTTGATTCGGTAGGTCATTTCGCCTTGGCCGTCAATAATGTTGCCCACGACGGGAGCCTTGTTTTCATTGTTTTTGCAAGCGGAAAGCACCACCGAGGTCGCCACGGCCGCCCCGCCTATATGTTTTAGGAAATCTCTTCTATCCATGGTTTCATATTTTAATCAATTGATATGATGCATTTCATTCCCTTCCACATAAATCGCGCTAAACGGTCGGGCAGGGCAGAGGTTCTCGCAAGCACCACAGCCGATGCATTTGTTCTCGTCCACGGCGGGCACCTTATGGCCTTCATAGTCGACCATCTGGATGGCACCTGTAGGGCAATGGCGGGCGCAGTTACCGCAGCTGACGCCGTCGGTGAGCACTACGCAGTTCTCCTTGATCCACACAGCATGGCCAACATGGATGGCGGTCTTCTCTTCTCTCGTGATGGGTTTGATGGCACCAGCGGGGCAGACTTCGCTGCAGCGTGTACATTCGGGGCGGCAGTAACCACGTTCAAACGACATCATAGGCTGCATGAAGTGCATCAGATCGGTGGAGGGACGCAATACGTTATTCGGACAACTCGAAACACAGAGTTGACAAGCCGTGCAATGCTTTTGGATATGGTGTGCCGAAATCGAGCCGGGAGGTGTGATGGGCGTTTTGCGTTTTGGAGCCACTTTGTCCTCGATGACGGCCAAACCGCCATCTACCTTCATTTTGGTCTGTGCCATGGCTGCCGTGGTGCCAGCCACTGCTGCACCCACGAGGAAGGCGCGACGCTCCGTATTGACGGGGTGTGACTCGGCTACGGGGCTTTTGGCGGTATAATGTAATGCGTCGAATTTGCACTTGTCGAGGCAGTCGCCGCAAACTACGCAACGCGAATAGTCCACCGTACCGTTTTTGAAGTCGATGGCTTGCGCCTTGCAGTTCTTTTCACACATGCCACAGTTTTTGCACTTGTCCTTGTTGAAGCGCACGCGGCAGCCCGTTTTCATGACACGCGAAATGGAGCCTAGTAAGGTGCCAACGGGGCAGATGGTGTTGCAATAGAGGCGGCCTTTCCAGAAAGCAAGCGCGCCAACCATGACCAAGGTGGCGATGGCCACGACAAAAGTCGTCACGCTGCGGGTCCAGATTTGGACTTCGGTGAAGTTGTAGCGGTCGTTGGCGGCGTCGATGCCGGCAAGCCAATTGTTCAGCAAGTCATACAGGGGCTTGAACAGGCTGTTGACGATGCGGCTGTAGGCACTGTAAGGCTCAATCAAAGTCGTGACGGGCGCAAAGCCGATAATCATCGCGAGAAAGAATAGGATGCAGACGACGTAGCGTAGGATCTTCCTTTCTTTTGCGAAAGAGAAGCGGTCTTTCTTGAACTTGCCGCCAAGCCATGAGAAGAAGTCCTGCATGATGCCCAAAGGGCACACCACGCTGCAGTAGATTCTTCCGAAGAATGCAGTGCAGCAGAGAATTAGCACCAACACGCCAAGGCTCACGGCCAGTATGGCGGGGATGAGTTGGATTTTGGCCACCCAGCCCGCCCAGAGGTGCACTCGGAAGCCGATGCCGAGCAGTAGCAGTGTCACAAGGGTCATCATGACCACTTGTAGTACGATTCTGATTTTACGTAGCATATTAAGTTGATTTTGAATTAGTTCTTTGAATTATTCAAGTAGTCCCGGAAAGAACCGATCTAACGATTGTTCATGCCTTCTTGTCTTCCTTGATCTCTGGTTCTTCCGTGCCGTTCATGCCGTCCTTGAAGCTCTTCACGCCTTTGCCTAAGCCCTTCATCAGCTCCGGAATTTTTTTAGCTCCGAAGAGCAACAGCACGATTAATACGATTAGAAGGATTTCAAGCCATCCGATAATAAGTAATTGCATTGTGTAGATTGTTTATGTTAATGATTTTGCAAAAATAGAAAAATCCTTGACGCTTCTCCGCACAATTCGTTGCTTTAAGCGATTTTTTTCAATTAATGTGTCGCCGTAAAAGAAAAAGTTGTACTTTTGCGCCCTCATTCCGTGAAAAGCGGAGATAACAATTAGTATTAACCATTTAAAAGAAGGAAGTGTTTTAAAATGATTATTGTTCCTGTTAAAGAAGGCGAAAGCATCGACAGAGCTTTGAAGCGCTACAAGAGAAAGTATGAAAAGACCGGCGTCGTGAAGGAATTGCGTAAACGCCAACAGTTCACCAAGCCCTCAGTCATCAAGCGTGCACAGCTGATGAAGGCCATCTATGTTCAGAAACTCCGTGAGGCTGAAGAGAATATGTAATTCGCCCGCTTAGGAAAAATAATTTTTTAAGCAAGCTTCGCCGTAAGTTGGGAATTTATTACTAATTTTACGGCGAAGTTTTTTATTATGCTCGTCGAACAGTTCATAGTATACCTTCAGGCGGAGAAGCGTTTTTCGGCATTGACGGTGGAAGCCTACCGCCACGACATGGAGCAGTTTGTGGCATACCTCAAGAGCGTCTATGAAACGGATGATCTCACCCAGGTGAAGACGACCACGGTGAAATCATACATCGTCCACATGAAAGAGGAAGGACTGGTCAATAGGAGCATCAATCGAAAAATCTCCACATTGCGCACCTTTTATAAATACTGCCTGCGCGAAAACCTCATCGAGAAGTCGCCTATGACGGGTATCAGGGCGCTGAAGCAGCCCAAGACCTTGGTGAAGTTCGTCACCGAGACCGATATTGATAAGGTGTCGTTTGGCGAAGGGGAGGACTTCGCCACCTGCCGCGACCGTCTGCTCTTCGAACTGCTGTACCAGACGGGCATGCGTCAGGCCGAACTGCGCGGACTCAAGGACAGCGATGTTGACATTATCGGCATGCAGCTGAAAATTCACGGCAAACGCAATAAAGACCGTTTTGTGCCGTTATCATCAGAGATGATAAAGCTGATAACGCAATATCAAGCCTTGCGCGACGCCACCTTTGAGACGCGAGCCGACCGTCTCCTGCTGAACGACAAAGGGGAGGAGACTTCACCCTCCTTTGTATATAATAAGGTGCACCACTTGCTCGAAGGCGTCACCTCGTTGAAGCAGAAAAGCCCGCATGTCTTGCGCCACACTTTCGCCACGCATCTATTGGATGAAGGTGCGAGCCTTGTGGCCATCCAAAAACTGTTGGGGCACCAGGACTTGGCGACGACGCAGATCTATGCACACAACACGATAGAACAACTCAAGAGATCGAGATCGGAAGAGC
>CALEMB010000115.1 GCA_937902805.1 uncultured Bacteroidales bacterium | reverse complement strand
CATGACTCAGGTGCTGTCTAACTCTGATACAACTCTGATACAACTCTGATACAACTCTGACTTACCTATGACTTGGCTCTGACTCCCCAAAAATCGTCTCACAGGTGGCAGGCATGCTCGGCGAAGTGGGCCGCGCCGCCCTCATCGCCAACGGCCTGCGCAAGACCGAACGCGGCTATCAGTATATTGACAAGCGGCTGAATGCTTTAGGGGCAAAGATTGAGATGTAAGCCCTTTTTTCAAACTTTTTTCTTAAAAGACCTAACCAATAGAAAAAAACTTTCTATTTTTGCAAAGTCATTATTTCGTGCGAAAAAATGTAGTTATATAACACAAATCTGCACGAAAAAGCGTATTTTATGAAAATTCAAAGAGAAATAGAAAATCAATTCGCAGCATGGAGGCAATCTGCAAACAGGAAACCGCTGCTGCTACAAGGTGCCCGTCAGATTGGCAAGACTTGGGTAATGGAGCAGTTTGGGGCAACCCACTATGACCATTGCGTAAAGTTCGACTTCGACAAGCACCCCGAATACAAGGATGCTTTTACAGCCTCAAAAGACCCCGAACGCATTTTGAAAGAATTGGCCATTTATAGCGATGCGCCGCTGCTTCCTGAAAAGACCCTAATCATTTTCGATGAAATCCAAGAATGTGAAGAGGCCTTGAACAGCCTGAAGTATTTTTGCGAAGATGCACCCCAATACCACATCATGGCTGCTGGCTCATTGCTGGGAGTGGCGGTCAAAAAGCGGAAGATGACCGTACCCGTCGGCAAGGTAAAACTCACAAGGATGTATCCCATCACTTTCAGAGAATACCTGCGCATCGCCGACCCCAAAACCTTTGCATACATCAATGCACTGCAAACCGTAGAGCATTTGCCCACAATGGTGTTGAACAAGCTATTGCTCGAATACAAGCGATATCAGGTGTGTGGTGGAATGCCAGAAGCAGTAGTGGCCATGCTCGAAAACCAAGGTATGGCGGCTGTCGAGGAAACATTGCAAAATATTCTGGATTTGTATGAATTGGATTTCGCCAAATATGCTGCCCCCCAGGAAATACCAAGAATCCGTTCCGTATGGCATTCGCTGCCCTCGCAACTCTCGAAAGAAAACCGCAAATTCATCTATAAGGTAATTCGCACAGGAGCACGATCAAAAGACTATGAAGATGCCCTGCTTTGGCTCCATGATGCAGGAATGATTTACCAGATTTTCAACATCTCCAAGCCTGGCATTCCTTTGAGCGGTTATGCCGAGCGCGACATTTTCAAGGTATATGCCTGCGATTGCGGATTATTGCGGAGATTGGCGCGTGTCTCTGCCGACATCATCATCAACGGCAATGCGGGTTTCACGGAATTCAAGGGAGCTATGGCAGAGAACGTAGCGCTGCAATCACTTATGTCACAAGCCGATGCAGAAGCGCCTTATTACTGGACATCAGGCAACAAGGCTGAAGTAGAGTTCGTCATCCAGCATCAATCGGAAGTCGTTCCTATTGAAGTCAAGGCAGAGGAAAACATAGGAGGCAAAAGCCTGACGGTTTACAACGAGCGTTACCATCCCAAGTATAGAGTAAGGTTTTCAAGCAACAATCTCCAACGCAATGGCAACCTATTAAGTATCCCCTCTCCTATGGCTTGTTGGCTACCGAAGTTTTTGGAGGAATAAAAGCTTCAAAATGCCAACTCTATCCAATCACACTCTCCCCTGCCATTTTGTCAATATCCTTGTTTTGGCAAAGGATTTGATAGTTTTTGCGGCAAATTGAGAAAAAAGTAAAAACACACATATCATGACAAAAAACGAAAACGTTAACAATCAGGACGATGTCTTGAAAGACACCGTCAACCCCAACATGGAAGAAAACCAAGAAAAGGCAGAACCGCAACCCGAAGAGGCCCAAACGGCAGAAGAAAAGGAACCCGAGGCTGACAGCAAGGCGGACAAAAAGTCAAAGCGCTTCAGGCTTCGTCATGCACAAGACAAAGCCTTGGAAGAGGCTAAGGCCAAGTACGCTGAGCTGAACGACAAGTATTTGCGCCTGTTCTCGGAGTTTGACAACCACCGCAAGCGCACCGCCAAGGAAAAACTCGACTTGACGGTCACGGCTTCGGAGAACGTCATCAAGGACATCCTGCCCGTGCTGGACGACTTCGAGCGTGCGCTGCAAAACATGGAAAAGAACGGCAACGAGGCCGACCTGCAAGGCGTCACCTTGATCTTCAACAAGCTGAAAGACACCTTGAAGAAGAAGGGCTTGGAGGAAATCGAGGCCATGGATGCCGAGTTCAACACCGACGAACACGAGGCCCTCACGATGATTCCCGCCCCCGACGAGAGCAAGAAGGGCAAGGTGCTGGATGTGATTCAGAAAGGCTACAAGCTCAACGGCAAGGTGATACGATTTGCGCGCGTCGTTGTCGGGAATTAGTACACGCTTCGCGTCACTGCGAGGCACGAAGCAGTCCAGAAATGCAACTCATACCCTAGATTGCTTCGTCGTTCCTCCTCGCAATGACGCAAAGCGGCAGAAAAACAAGCAGATAGAAAGGAAAATAGATAATGGCAGAAAAAAGAGATTACTACGAGGTGTTGGGGGTCAACAAGAACTCC
>CALEMB010000114.1 GCA_937902805.1 uncultured Bacteroidales bacterium | reverse complement strand
CGAGATCTACCCTCTTTCCCTACACGACGCTCTTCCGATCTCGATCTCTCGTTGTCCAAGATGTCGTGGAAATGCTTGATGCGTTCGTGGATTTCGTCCAACTCATCCATGATCTTCTTGATTTCGAGGCCTGCCAACTGACCGAGGCGGTAAGCCACGATGGCGCTGGCTTGCGGGTCGTCGAAGCCAAACTTTTCCATGATGGCTTGCTTGGCTTCTGGTGTGCCGCCCTTACAGGCGCGGATGGTGGCGATGATCTCATCAACGATGTCGATGGCGCGGGCCAGACCTTCCAAGATATGGGCACGGTCTTCGGCTTTCTTCAGTTCGAAGCGGGTGCGACGCAGGATAACCTCGTGACGATGTGCCACGAAATGTTCAATCAACTGCTTGAGGTTCAAGGTATAGGGACGGCCATTGACCAAAGCCACATTGTTCACATTGAACGAGCTTTGGAGGGGGGTCATCATGAACAACTTGTTCAGCACCACATCGGGGTTGGCGTCGCGTTTCAGTTCGTACACCACACGGATACCCTTGCGGTCTGACTCATCGCGGATGTCAGCAAGGCCTTCCAACTTCTTCTCATTGACTAGGTCGGCGGTCTTCTTGATCATTTCAGCCTTGTTGACCTGATAAGGAATCGAGGTGGCAATGATACGTTCATGTCCATTGTGTTCCTCAAAGTGGGTCTCACCACGGAGGACGATACGGCCCTTACCCGTCTCAAAGGCCTCGCGAACTCCTTCATAACCGTATATGACGCCGGCGGTCGGGAAATCGGGGGCTTTGATATATTGCATTAGCTCCTGCGTGGTAATCTCGCGGTTGTCGATATAGGCGATAATGCCGTCGACGCATTCGCTGAGGTTATGGGGTGCCATGTTCGTAGCCATACCCACGGCGATACCGTTGGTGCCGTTGACCAACAAAGTAGGTATCTGGGTTGGCAGCACGGTAGGCTCCTGCAACGAGTCGTCGAAGTTATTCTGGAAATCAACAGTGTCTTTGTCAAGGTCGTCAAGCATCTCCTCGGCAATCTTCTGAAGGCGTGCCTCGGTGTAACGCATGGCGGCGGGGCTGTCGCCATCGACCGAGCCAAAGTTACCTTGTCCGTCAACCAAAGGATAGCGCAGCGACCAGCTCTGGGCCATACGCACCATAGCGTCGTACACCGACGAGTCACCATGTGGGTGGTACTTACCAAGCACCTCACCGACGATACGGGCCGATTTCTTGTAGCCGCTACGCGAGGTGACACCGAGTTCCTTCATGCCATAAAGCACACGACGGTGCACGGGCTTGAGGCCGTCGCGCACGTCAGGAAGGGCACGGGAAATGATGACCGACATCGAATAGTCGATGTAAGCCGACTTCATCTGGTTCTCAAGATTAACCTTGATGATTTTTTCTCCAGTGTTCTCAGGAATGTTTTCTTCCTGATTTTCAGGATTATTGATATTGTTTTCGTCCATTTTTGGGTTTTAGTTTTCTCTATAATTAATAAAGGTGCAAAGAAAAGAAAAAAACTGATAGGTTTTTCAAAAAAATGCGTTTTTGCTTCACCATAATGCTGCCACACGCGGAATACTTGACAGCCACTTGGTTATCTTACTGTCATTACGGGCAGTCTGCATATTATAGCGAGTTTGCAAATTCATCAGCATATCCGCAGAAATGCCTAAGGCAGCCTCAAACAACAAAGCCGTTGAAGGTGTCAAGGGGCGCTTGCCGTTCAGCAGTTCATTCAACACCGAATACGACATACCCACTTGTTTCGCAAAACTGCGCTGCGAAATCTTTCGAGCCTCCAATTCGTCTTTTAGAATGTCACCTGGATGTGTGGGATAGAATGAATAACCTAAATTAGCCATAACTGTATCATTTATAATGGTTTGTCAAATCAATGATGTTACAGATGGTAATGAGTTGCTCGCTTTCAACCTTTTCCGAACGAAAAATCACCCGATACTTGTCATTGACACGCACAGATTCGTATCCCTTCATATCGCCGTCAAGTTTCTCATAGTTCAACGAACGCAATGGGAACAAATCCTCAATTCTATTCGCAGAAATGAGCGTATTGATGACATGCGTGTATCGTTTTACGATGTCTGGCTGGAAGCGATGTTTCTTGTCGCTTGATTTACCATTATAGTACAACTCGCTCAGATACTCTTTTTGAAAGACAATATGCATTCCATCTGAATTTTATCGCTGCAAAAGTACAAAAATCTTTGGAATGTTCACAAATTTTGCGAACATTTTTTCATCCCCCCAAAAGCCATACAACAATATTTTTTCGTTCTTGATAATTAGGGTGGCGCGGCGCGGTTTTTGTTTGTAACTTTGCACCGCAAAATGAATTTTTATTGGAAAACGCGGTTTTTATATTAATTTATTATTAGTATTATGATTCGATTGTTCACTTTCTTTTCTTTTTGTGGAATGATTACTATTCTTACTGTAGTTCTCTTACTATCATCAGTTGTGATAATATTATCACTTTTTATTTCTATATTTTCTTTTTTTGGTCCAGGCTTTCCTCCTCCTGGTTTAAAGTTTGGCCTTGGAGGGAAACTTCCTCCTTCTGGAATTGGAGGAACACCACCAGGACCACCT
>CALEMB010000113.1 GCA_937902805.1 uncultured Bacteroidales bacterium | reverse complement strand
ACAGGTCGCCTTTGCCAATTCTAGTGAAAAATCAGTCTAAAGGTAAACTATAGCGTTACTTTTTAAGCGAAACCGGTCCAAACCGCCCCGTCCTCCTGCAATAAGCTTCATACTCTTCGCCGAAGTCGCGGCGGAGGCGCTTTTCCTCGCTGCGCACTTGCAGCAGCATGATGATGATAAAGGCGACATACACCAACAAGGCCTGCCAGGTCCAGAGCCAGATGCATACGCCAGCGAAATAGACAAAGCTCCCTGTCAGCATGGGATTGCGGCTCAGTCGGTAGGGGCTTTCCGTCATCAGATGTTTTGTGCGAGGTGCCACCTCGAGGCCGAAGGCATCCATGGGGTTGCCGTCGCCCTTGTGCCGCATATAGACGATGGACCACACGCTGAGCGACAATCCGATTACCGCCAACATGAGGGCAATCACCATCCTTACCACAGGTGCAGCCAATAAATTGGGCATCCCTGAGACCCACCACATCAGGGTCGGGATGAGTAGCACGAACATCAGGCCACCGAGGGCATAACCAGCTATTTCTTTTAATTTTTGCATTTCAACAGTCTTCTATAGTCTTCAAGCACATTCCAAATTCCATCCTCGCTCAACACCCCGCGCTTGAGGTCCTTCGGCAACTTGCCGGCCTCGTCGGCTTCGAAGTCCTTGCGCCACTGCGGCGAAGTGTAATACGCTTCCAATTCGACAATGTCGGGCTGGAGGGCAGCAAAGTCCTCGAGGGCCTGCTCCAAGCGGGCAATGACTTCCGTGCTTTTGTCCAGAAGGCCTTCCATGTGGGTGATGCGTTCGATGCGTGTCATAATCAATGGTTTTACTGAGGCAAAAATAGTGAATTTTGCGAAAAATCCATCACAAGTGTTACACATTCAAATTAATTCCGTACTTTTGCCGCCCGAAATCGAAGATTCGACGTAGTCTTCGACGGAGTCAATTTTAGGCAGAATGGAAAAGAAGAACGAATTCCTGATTCCGGTCAGTGGCCTTGCCTTAGGAAGCCATTCCTTTGAGTATGAGATCGATAATGATTTCTTCGAAGGGATGGATTATTCCGAAGTTCAGCAAGGAAAGGTGTCGGTGAAGTTGGATATCGACCGTCAGGAAACCATGCTGATCCTGCACTTCGACCTCCAAGGGAGTGTGCGTGTGCCTTGTGACCGCTGCGCCGACGAGTTCGACCAGCCTATCGAGAGTCAGCAGGACTTCTTCATCAAGTTGGGAACGGAGAATGCCGAAGAGTCGGACGACGTGGCTGTCGTTTCGCCCGATCTGAACGAATACGACATCCGTCCGCTGGTGTACGAGTACATCATCCTCGCCATCCCGATGCACCGCGTGCATCCCGAAGGCCAGTGCAATCCCGAGGTTTTGGCTATGCTCAACCACGAGGAAGCACCTGAAGAAGAGGAAGAAGCCTCCGACGCCATCGACCCGCGCTGGGCCGCTTTAAAAGACATAGATTTGAACGATAAATAAACAATTGGTAATTAACTAGTTAAAATAACAAAGAAATGGCACATCCTAAAAGAAGACAGTCTCATACCAGAGGCGCTAAGAGAAGAACACATTACAAGGCTGAAACCCCGAACGTGACCATCGATCCCACCACTGGCACCATGCATGTGATGCACCGTGCTTACTATGTGGACGGCGACCTGTACTACAGAGGTCAGCTGGTCATGGCCGCCAAGCAGTGATTGCTGGCGCGTGAACGCGGCACCCGCGAGATCGGATAGGGCGAATTGTATCCCCGACAACAAAAAGCCGAGGAAAAAAATTCAAAAAAATCTCCAAAATGTGCCGTGATTGAAAAATAATGCTTATCTTTGCATCAGAATTTGATGCGAGAGCATTGAAAAACCAAATACGGATTTTTTTCATAATCTTTATATTGTTTTTCCCCACCTACTTCCCCAAGAGGTGGGGTTTTTTGTTATCTTTGCCGAAAATTTGAATCAACAAACAAACACATAACACTATGAAAAAAGCATTCTCATTAATTGCAGCATTAATGCTGACAATGATGGTGGCCCGCGCTGATGAAGGCATGTGGCTGCCTTATGCCCTCAATGGACAAAACCTCGCCGAAATGCAAGCTATGGGCTGCCAACTCACGGCGGAACAAATCTTTAGCTTCAACCAACCCAGCATCAAGGATGCCATCGTGCAATTCGGTGGCGGCTGCACGGGTGAGATCATCTCTCCCGAAGGCCTGTTGCTCACCAATCACCACTGCGGCTTGAGCTATGTGCAGAAACACTCGTCCATCGAGCACGACTACCTCACCGACGGCTTCTGGGCCAAGAGCAAGGGGGAGGAACTGCCTAATGCAGGCCTCTCCGTCCTTTTCTTAAATAAGGTGGAAGATGTCACCGAGGCCGTGCTGAAAGGCGTTACCGCCCAGACCAGCGAAGCCGAGCGTGAAGAACTCATCGCTAAGAACTCGCGTCAGCTTGAGAAAGACCGCAAGGGCGACCGTAGCGTGCGCGTCGAGATTGTGCCTTTCTACAGCGGCAACCAGTACATCCTCTTTGAGTACGATGAGTACAAGGACGTGCGCCTCGTGTGCTGCCCGCCTTGGGGTATCGGCAAGTTTGGTGCCGACACCGACAACTGGACCTGGCCGCGCCATAAGGGCGACTTCAATATCTTCCGCGTCTACACTGCCCCCGATGGCAGTCCCGCTGAATATTCGAAGGACAACATCCCGATGAAGAGCAAGTGGTATTTGCCTATTAATCTCGGTGGCGTGAAGCCTGGCGATTATGCCATGATCCTCGGCTATCCTGGCTCGACTGACCGTTATTCCACTTCCTACACCGTGAAGAACGTCATCGAAGAGGAAGGCCCTGCCATCATCGACTGCCGTACGACCAAACTTGAGAACTACCGTAAGCACATGGATGCCGACCAAGAGGTGTTCATCATGTACGCCTCCAAGCAGGCCAGCGTGTCGAACTACTGGAAATACTACATCGGTCAGGTGAAACAGCTCAAGCGCAACCACGTCTATGAGCGCCGCCAGGCCCAGGAAGAAGACTTCGCGAACTGGGTCGGTGCCGACGCCAGCCGTAAGGCCGAATACGGCGACATCTTCAAGGGCATTGTCCAGAAATGGACCATCTTGGACGAAATCCAGAAATCGTTCGTCTACCACCGCGAGGCGGGCTGGAACGGTGGCGAAGCCATTGCCTTCAGCCGCAGGTTCATGCGCATCAACAACATGTTTGCAGACAAGGCCGACAAAGCTGACATCAAGGCTGCTGCCGAGAAGATGCAACCCCAAGTGGAGACCTTCTTCAAAGATTACTCCATGCCTTTGGACCAAGACGTGACCGCTGCTTTGCTGGCTTTGTTCTACAAGAACATCCCTGCCGAGCTCCGTCCGAGCGAAGTCACCCGCATCGGCAACGAAAACAACGGCGACTTCAGCGCCTACGTGGCTAAGGCATTCGAGAAATCTATCTTCACTGACAAGGCCCGTCTGGAAAAGTGGATGCAGAAGCCCAAAGCTTTGGATAAAGACCCGATTTTCGCTCTGTCAATGAATATCATCGACTCATACCAAGAGCTTTATGCTCGCTATGAAGAAGCCCAGAACCTCGGCAACCAAGGCGAGCGTCTCTACATGAAGGGCTTGATGGAGATGCAGAGCGACCGCAACTTCTACCCTGACGCCAACTTCACCATGCGTCTCACCTACGGCACTGTGGAGCCTTATAAGGCTGCCGATGCCGTCAACTACAACTACTACACCACCATGGACGGCGTGATGGCCAAGTATGTGCCCGGCAACTGGGAGTTCGACATCCCGAAGGACGTCCGCGACCTCGTGGCCAAGAAGGACTACGGCCGTTATGCCAACGAAAACGGCGAGTTGGTCGTCAACTTCATCACCACTAACGACATCACGGGTGGCAACTCGGGCAGTCCCGTCATTGACGGAGAGGGCAACCTCATCGGTCTGGCCTTCGACGGCAACTGGGAAGCCATGAGTGGCGACCTCAGCTTCGAGAACAAGGTGCAGCGCACCATCTGCATGGATGCCCGCTACCTGCTGTGGTGCATCGAGAAGGTGGGCAAGTGCGACAATATCATCAAGGAATTGGTGATTAAATAAGCAGAAAAAGCTATAAGCCTTCAGCAGTCAGCTATCAGCACGGTTTCAACCAAGCTGAAGGCTGACTGCTGATAGCTTACAGCCAATTATTTGTAGAGATACTGTTCCATGAGTAGGGGCTTCATAAAAGAAGGCGATCAAGAAGAGATTCCAATGGTGCCGCCACGGGCTTACCTGCCAGAAGGCGTGCCCAACTATGTCACTAAAGAAGGTCTTGACGCGCTCAAGGAGGAACTAAAAAACCTTGAGACTGAGCGCGTCAAGGCGGGTGACAACTATATCATGGTTAATTTTCTCGATGCCACAACCAAGCAGCTTGTTGGCCGTATTAATAGTGCCGTGGAGGTTGACCTCTCCAAGGTCAACAAGGACACGGTGAGCTTTGGGGCTTGGGTGCGCTACAACGGGCGTGTGGTGAGAATTGTGGGCGTGGACGAGGCCGACGTGAACAAAGGCCTCATTTCGTTTGTCTCACCCATAGCCAAGTCATTAATAGGGAAGAAAGCCGGTGATGTTCTAGAATTGAAAGGTAAGGAAAGGATAGTGGTGGAGGAAGTGTCGTTTGAGCCAATGCCGCTCACGCAGATTGTTCACGACAAACCTGTCGTAACAGCGACACCAACAGAAAAACGAAAGCCAAAAATCATCGAACAAGAACCTGCGCCTGTTGTGCAGGAACAGCTGATTGAAGAGGAACAAAACAAGGACTTGTCAGCCCCAGCGGATGGTTCACGCAGGTTTGAGCCAGAGGTGAATCCTGTCGAATTCCTGCCCATTGTCAACGAGCGAGGCAACATCGTGGGGCGGGCGATGTATGTTGAGTTGCACCAAGGCAACAAGATGCTGCATCCTGTCGCGCATCTGCATGTCATCAATGGCAAGGGCGAGACCGCAAGGCTTTACTGGTGGCATGTGGCGTTTGGCGACACTCCTGAGAAAACACTCCGTCGGAAGGTGAAAGAAACATTGGGACTATCTAATGCAGTCCCAATGTTAAAGAGGCAATATATAAGAGAGTGCAAGACGGAGAGGGAATTGGTTTATGTCTTCACAGTTGTCTCCGATGAAGACTTGCCCCTTCCCCCTGAAGGGAACGACTATCTCGACCTTTTTGCAAAGGATTGATTAATGGCCATTCCCCACAAGGGAATCTATATGTATCACGGTAGCAGAGACAAAGAGTGTTCCTTGTTTTTGACCGCAATCAATCCGACTTCTTCACTGTAGTACCAAATGTGATACAAATCGCCGCTCTGCGCGTCGTAGTATTGGTTGACGTGAACATTCTCGTAGGTCACGCCATTCACCACTACGGTCTCCGTCTCACCTTTGAGATCAATTCTCGGCAGCCCCATGTCATAGTTCCAACGGAAATAAAGGTATTTTTCGGGAATCACGGTGAACAGCATTTTCTGTGTGATGCTGTCGGATTTGCAGTGTAGTTGCACCGTTCGCGCATAACACCAGGGTCGACGAGTGATGGACATTTTAGAGTCGTAAGGGTATTCCCAATAGTCTTCCGAGAAGGGTTTTGTTTCGTCATAAGTGACAGTGCAAGTTAATGTGTCGCCATTTTCGTCCATGAAGTTGAGTCTTTGCCCAATATGATAAGGGATGGCGGCGGTGTCTTCGGGGGTAAGGCGACGAAGGATGGATGGCTCTTTCACGCAAGAGGTCATCAATGCCACAAGGGCGATGCAAAATATCAAATGCTTTTTCATGGTGTTTACTCCTTATCTTTTAGTCCATAACGAAATCCGATGCTGATGATGCCTTCCATGCCGATGCCGACTTGCATAAAACCTGCAAATTGTTTTGTGCCAATCTCAATACCGATGGGTGTGAATTGGTAGGCATAGCCTATCTTGTCTTTGAAAGAATCAACGGGCGGCTGTATTTCATAAAGGTCGGGATAGTATTCCTCTTGCTTGTAAGTGCAAAAGCGAATGCCGATGGGTGCCACCTTGCTGTAGAGGTTCACATACTTGGTGTTTAGCCAGTTGATTTTGAGGTGTGGGAGGATTGAGATACTGTTTTGGCTCACTTTGCAGATGAGGGTGCTTTCGCCGTTCACCTGGTCGTGGTAGTTGAGGCGGATGGGGTCGAAGCAAGCCGTCACTCCGATGCCGAGGGCTTTGTTGAGGCGGCGCGTGTAGGTGACATAAAAGGCTCCGATGTTGTCCGTTTCGGGATAAATCAAGCAGCCAGGATGGTAGCGGAAACTGCTTGAAGGCACGTGGCCGTAGCCGATGCTGAACTCGTTCTTGTTGCTTCGTACCGTGTCGAGTTGGGCAAAGGCTGTGCCTGAAAAGAATGCAATCAGGCAAGTGATAAGAATTATTTTCTTCATAGATTATTGAATTTTAGGTGTTTGTCTTCCGAAATAAAATCTGTACGCATAATGCAGAAATACAGCAGGCTTCAGTCGGTTGTGGGTGAAGGTTAAGCAACCTCCGGGAAGAATGTCTGGCCATTCGGTACTATACTCTGTCATATTGACGAGTTGCCCACCAATACCAATATCGGAATGGCCGATGGAATAGCCAAGGATGAGTTGAGAGTAGAATCCTTCCACGGAATACCAATTAGGGTCTCCATTTTCATGCTTTACGTATTTCAAGCGAAAGGCATATCCGGCACGCAGTTCAGCATAAGGTCTTGACTTTCCTATGCCGAAGCTGTATTTGGCATCGGCAAAGATCGGAAGGCATTGAAGCGAGTGGTGTGCGCAATAATTGGCCCCTATGCCGATTTCCAAACGGTCTCCCACTTTATAGTGCAGAACAGGACCTATGGCTCCTTCAAGGTCAATTGAGTTAAAAGTACCTTGATAGGGATAACAGAACAAAATGCCTGCATTGGCTTCGGCTTGAAGCACGAATTGACCTTTTTCTTGGGCGCTGAGGCTACATACTGTAAGTAGCAATCCGAGCAATAACATAGTCTTTTTCATAGAGCCCATATAGTTTTGGCGTTTTAGGGTATTCTTGTCAGCGAGAAATCACCTTTCTCAAAGTACAGCAGCCCCAACTTTTCGTTGTAATACCAATCATAGAGCATGGCTCCAGTGTATTGGTTGTACAACCGGTCATGAGTTACATGTTCGTATGTGGTGCCATTAATCGAAAAGGTTTCGTCCGTGGGGAGCAACTCGCAACAGAGGACAAGTTCGTGGTGCCAGTTGAAGAACATTTCTTTTTCAGGAAGAATGGTGAAGCTGATAAAAAACGGATAGGTATCACAAGCCAAATCAACCGTTCGGGCATAGCAATAGTCTCTTGGCATACCAAAATATATCGAGTCTGCTCCATAATTATGGTAATAATCATAGCCGTCTGAAGGATGGGTAAAGTCGCCAACCACTTGACAAACAACTGTGTCATTGTCTTGGTTGAGGAATTTCACCGTTTGTCCCATTTGGTAAGGAATAGCCGCTGCTTCTTCATTCGAAAGCATTACATAATTGTTTTCCATTTTACATGCACTCATTGCCAAGAGCGCCATGCAAATGATGATAATCTTTTTCATTGTTGATAGGTTTTATTGTTGATACTAAGATTGATTTCCGATGGGTTTTCGAAGTGGAACCAACCCGAGGCTTCGTCCGCCCCGTTGGTGATGTAGAGTTTGTAGTCGCCGGTAGGCTCGTCTCCTATGTAGATGCGCAGCGTGGCGGGCTGTTGTTTGCTCACCCTTCGGGCAAAAAGCACGTCGCCATTTTTCGCGGTAAGGGTCATGGCACAGTTTTCGACCATTTCGTTGAAATAGACATAAACGACTTTTTCAACCAATTCGGCGTAGATGTTGACGTATTTCATATCGGGTTTCATCAGCGAGCCTTTTAGGTCGATTTTGTCTTTGTCTTTGCCCGAGGCGTATTCCATGGTGGGTTTGGTTTTCACGCACGAAACAAGCATCAAGGTGATGACGGTGAGTACTAGTAATGATATGTGTTTGTATTTCATGGTTTTATTTGTTTTGATTCATTTTATTGTTGAGGCTTGCCCTAACTTTGTCCACATTGTAGACGCTGCATCCCAGCACATCGGCATATTCCTGGCGCGAAAGCTTGAAATGTGAGAGCAAGCAATAGCGGAACTCCATTTCGCTAAGGTCGGGATATTGTTCTTTGACCGAGGCGATGAATCCTGGATGCACGCCCTCAAAGGCCGCCTCGAAACTTGTCCAGTGGTCTTCGCCTTCAAAGAGCGACTTCTCCAAATCCTTGAAAGCCATGGTGTTGCTGCGGTCGCGTGACAACACTTCGAAGCATCGGATGATATGGCATTTTTGCAGGTATTCGTCTTTCAGTTTGCCGTCGGTTTGCTTTTGCAGTGCCTCCAACTGCACCTGCATTTCGCTGTGCTCTTGCTGTTGTTGCGCGTTACGTTTCTTCAGTTCCAAAAGGTTGGCATTGATTTCAGCTTCGATACGTTTCTTTTTCAATGCATTGAGAATCAACAGGGTGACGGCTACTAATGCAGCAATTAAAATGATGGTGAGCAAGATGATGAGTCTTTGCCGCGAGAGCATCTGGCGGTTGTGTTGGTTGGCTTGCGCCTCGAAGTCGTATTTCTTTTGGATTTCGAGGACGGAACTCTGCGTTTGGTCAGAGAGAAGGTCCAAGGCCACCTGTTCGTGCTGTTTCTCAAACTGATAGGCGCTTTCGTAATCGCCCACACTCAAAGCGTCCTTGATGAGAAAACCGTACACGGCAGCCATGGTTTCGGGCTTGCATTCCACCGTTTCTATCGCATTGAGCATCTGGGTTTTATAGTATTCCAACGAGTCGCGCTCATCCAAAGCCAGATAGACTTTCGCCAAGTTGAGTAGGGCGATGGGACGGCGTTTTTCGTCCACCAAAGGCAAGGTTTTCCGTAGGCAATTTAAGGCGGTATCGTATTCGTCAAGCAACTGATGGGCAACAGAATAGTTGTTCCACACTGAGGCTTCGGTGACCTTGTCTTCGGAGAATTGGGCAAGATTCAGAGCTTGTTCAAGATAGATAAAAGCACTGTCGTAGTCGTCGTTTATAATGTACATCATGGCCACGGCGTTGAGGCACTTGGCCTTGCGTGAGAGGCTGTCGCCCCAAAGTTCAGCGGCGGCTTTGTAGTTGGCGATGGCCTCAGCCTCGTTGCCGCTGGCGTTGAGGAGGTCACCTATATAATATTGTGCGAAGGCCGCACTGACCGAGTCACCCACCTGCCGACCGTAATAATCAGCCTCTTTGTAGCAATTCATGGCGGACTCGTATTCCTTTTTGGCTTGACGTACGCAACCGCTGTAGAGTGCGGCTGGAGCAGCGTTTTCATAGTCTTTTTGCTTCACGAAGTAGTCGTAGGCCTCAAAAATTTGGTTCTCGTTGCTGATGTCTTCTTCTGCCTTGTATTTGGTTCGTACATCATCCACAACGGCGGTCATGCGTTCCGTCTTGCTTTTGCTGACGCAAGCAGACAAGAATAGAAACAGGCCGAAAACCAAGCCCAGCATTTTTGCAATCCGTTTTGTTTTGTCCAATGACATATTTTGTTGAATTTCGATTGCAAAAGTATTACAAAATTTGTCTGAAAAAGGCAATAAAACGGGTTGTTACAAACTATTTCATAATATAACCGCTGATATTCAGTGGGTTGAAAAAACGGATTACAAACTTTTCCAATGAAAAAAACACGCTTTTCCTCTTTCGGGATAAGGAAAAAGCGTGTATTTTTGCGGCCATAAACTTCATTCCGCAAAAACGGAACAAAAAACAAAAGCAAAATGGAAAAGAAGAGACTGTATCGTTCAGTGACGAACAAAAAACTCTGCGGTGTGTGCGGAGGTCTTGGCGACTACTTTGAGATTGACCCGACAGTGGTGCGTCTGCTGTGGGTTATCTTTAGTTTCTGTGGCGGCGCAGGCCTTTTGGCTTATATAGTCTGCGCACTCATCGTACCCCAGCAAAACCAATTACCAAATCCCTGATTTATCTATTGATAATCAGCTTGGTGCAATCGTCTTTCGATTTCACGAAGTACATGCCCTCAGGCAGCGACGAAACATTGATTCTGCCAGAACCTTGCATCACGAGCTTGCCGCAGAGGTCGTAAACGCAGACCTTTTCCTTGCCTACGATGATGAAAGCGTTGGCGGGGTTGGGATAGACGTTCAGGGCTTCGTGTGAAGTCTCGACCACGTCGGTCACGTCGGTGGTGTTGGTGAAAAACCTGACGATTTCGGTGTTGTAGTCGATGTCGTGACTAGCGCCTGAATACCAGTCGTGCATGCCGTTGTACACCTTGATGAAAGCGACGCGAGCATCGTTGTTGCCGTTGAGGTATTGGTACATCTCGAAGGTGAGGTCGTCGTTATAAGTGTCGGGATATTGCTCCACGATAGGCTCTTCGTCGCATTGGTTGAAGGTACGCCAAAATTCCACCGTCTGTTCGACAGGGAGACCAATGTTGTATGAACCTAAACTTTCCAGGGAAATCAAGGCATCATCGTAGGTGATCATCTCGTCGGTGGTGCCAAAAATCTGCAACACATTAACGTTGTCGACGGGAGTCAAGGTGGTCAAATTGTTGCCGATGACACCGCTTATGGCGGCAATGCTATTGATGACATCGCCGTGGTTGATGGCCATGCGGTGGCTCATGAAGCCGCCCAGCGAGAAGCCGGCAAAGAAGATTTTGTCTTGGTCGACATTGTATTCTTCTTTAAGGGCTGCCAAAGTGGCCAGCAGGAATCCTTCGTCGTCAACATTTTCGTTTACGTTAACGTCGAAGCTAAAGGGCATACCGTACATGTTGAAATTGACAGAGACGGTGCTACCCACATTCCAGCAGGCGCCAAAATCATAGGAGCCACCGAGCAAGGCATTCTCATAGTTGAAATCCAATGCTTGGGGGCAAACGATAATCCAACCCTGTTCTTCGGCGACATTCTGGATTCGTGTGGCCGCAAAGAAGTTGTCCGCATCGTCGCCCATGCCGTGCAGCATGAACAAAACAGGGGCGGCCTCGGCATCAGAATAAGAGGTGGGCACATATTCAAGGTATTGGCGCTCTTCACCATCCCAAGTGATGGTTTTTGTGGTTTGCGCGTTAATGGAGAGGGCCATAAAGGCCAGAAAAATTAGGGTAAAAGCTTTTTTCATTATGGTTTGATTTTGTGGTGAAAAATAAAATTCCTATTGAATTGAGTGTTTCAAATTGATTTTTTCGCGAAGAACCTCAATTTGTTCTTCAATATCTTTCTTTAATTCTATCAAATGGGCTAAGATTTCTTCATCGCTATCGAACCCCTTCTCGTTTTCTTGTGGGTCCATTGTTAGTTTCTTGATACGAGAACGGATGGCTCCTTCGTTTCGTTCAAATATTTTTGTCAGTTCTTTAATTGACAACCCTTTGCCTGATAATTTCAGAAGTTCAGAATCATCTTCGGGTGTCCACTTGGCGTAAGCATTGGTGTAAAGCAACTTTTGCTGTTCCATATAGGACTGGTTGTACGCAATTGGAGTTTGAGGTTTTTCAAATACATCCAAATCTTTCGGGAACACCACCGTGGCCACCAATTTGAAATGGAACCCTTCAAACTCCAAGCCGAGCGAGAGCACCAAATATACTCCGTCCAAATCATCGTATTTCTCTGGGTTTTTCTTGAATTGCTCCAAGAAAACCGGATCGGTGATGGGGAAGTCGTAGTTCGAATCAGAATAGGTGAATTTCATTCGATATTTTGAGTTTTTCCTTTCCTCATCACAATAGGCGCTGACATTTTCTGGCTGAATCAGCATTAAAGAATAATCGAGTCGGTCAATGATGGTAGCTGGAATAGCTTTTCCCCTGTAATAAAAGACAGCTTGATGTTGGGTGTCAAGGAGTTGATTTAAGAATGCTTTTGTTGGAAGGAGTTCGAAAGGACTAATTTCCATCCGCGAACAATGCACGTCTTCTGTATGTGCCTTGTGGGGACAAGGTTCAACCTCGGTGAGTTTGACCAAGGAGAAAATCTTGAAGCTCTCAGCCAAGTGGTTAGGAATTTCACCGTTGGCAGACATCGAAACCGGTCGTATCCATCGCGGTCGGCTATCGTCATGACGGACAATAGTAAGACTGCCGTCGGATTGCGGAACGACTTCAATGCCAGCGATGCATCTGCCTCCATGTTTATAGGAATTGGCCAAACAAATGAAATGCTTATCCATGGCCTTTAAATTAAATGGACAATACGAACTTTCTCTTTGCTGTGTTCTTGCAGGTATTCAGCTAACAAGCGACGATGGCATTGCTCGGGGGTGTCTTCGCTACAGAGAAAACAGGCACCGTCGAACGACTTAACTCCATATTTTTTGACAATTTCCCTGTCTTTTAGCATTTTGGTGTAGATTTCCACATACTCAGTCCA
The DNA here is from genome assembly GCA_937902805.1 of uncultured Bacteroidales bacterium. Taxonomy (GTDB): domain Bacteria; phylum Bacteroidota; class Bacteroidia; order Bacteroidales; family F082; genus Limimorpha. The sequence continues at coordinate 20,704 of CALEMB010000113.1, read as the reverse complement.
GGTCACTTCATTCTTATGCCAGTGGTCAAGAAGCTCTTTGGTGGGCGCAAAGTCGACGATATGTTTGTAAGGAATGTGGCAAATTTCGTTTGTGAAAAATTCCAAATCCTTTCCTTTGGCGAAGCCAGCCAATTGACTGGTATTGTTGATGCGAACGTCGACGAGTTGCTTCACGCCGTTGTTGCGTAGCAAGCCGAAGAATTGTTCGGCACTTTTCTTTGTAAATCCTATAGTATATAGAGTAATCATGTCAATAGTTTCCTTCCATTTGTAATGCTGGTTTATAACCTATTTCCTTGTTTTTCAATCTGTAGGCATCCGCCAACTGGTCTTCGGCGGTATAGGTTCCAAACAGTTCGTCTATTTCGGCAAGATGGAATTTTCTTGAATGGAGAAATTCGTCCACCATCCTTTTTTCCACTTCACGTTGGGTGGCCAAATTTGCGTCTTTCAAAATGTGAAGGACCTCTATTCCTTGATTATGGAAATATCTGGAAACCAATGAGAAACGATGGCATTCCAAAGGGTCGGCCTCCGAGCACATCAAAGCGATGTTGAAGCCTTTGTCCAAGCCTTTTTTCAGCCTTTCCGCACCTTGTTGGAATAGAGGTGTTGTAACTGCCATCTCAAAATTCACTTGACCGCCATCATCAATGCAGTCGGTACGCCTGGCACCAAATTCATCGCCAAAAGGCAGATATTGGATGTCGTTTGACTTCAGGAAATATTTCAGGTTCTCCTCGTTGAATTGTGGCGCATACTTGCTTACAGGCACGCTCCTGACATCCACAATACAGTTGATGTTGTGATGTTGCAACAACGAAAGAAACTCCTCCAGCGACTGATTGGAATGGCCTACCGTATATAATTTCAAGGTTTTCAAGGCTTATTTATTGTTTAGATTGCAAAGATAGTAAAAAAACTGGAATCAAGTTCATGGTTCTTTGAAGTATCCTTCCCGTTTCATTTCAGCCAAAACCATGCGTATCTCATAGTATTGGTAGTCGTCGCCCAAAACATCCCGTGCCGTGGTGATTTTTGGATCTCCAGTCGACTCAAAGTAGTCGCGGATTTCGGCCTTCTTCTCGCTTGAAACAAATCTTGAGGCAGGGAAAGAACCTTGTTCCACCCAATAAGTAAGATGACTAAAAATAGTTGACTCGGATAGCCCTCTGGCTTTGGCGATGGCTTCAGCACTCATGCCTTGCTCCGCCATTTCTTTAGTTTGGAAATAAGTGGCTCCATTGGTTCTTTTTTGGGGAACTTTTGCCAAATCACCTATATCCGCCTTTTCAGGATCTTGCCCCAAATGCCTCAGCACGATGTCGATGATTTCAGCGCCGTAGTTCCTGATGCGTTTTGGCCCCATACCTTCGACTTTCCGCAATTCGGAAAGGGTGACGGGTCTGGTCTCGGCTATGGCTTTCAAAGTTCTGATAGGCGCAATGTTGGAAGCCGGCACATCGTCGGCTTCGGCTCGCGCAGCGCGCCACGACAGTAAAATGGAGTAAAGACCGCCATTTTTGCTCGGCTCAAACTTAATCTCCACCTTCTTCTTACCACTCTTCTCCACCTCAATTACCTTCACCGACTTGGTCTTTTGGTATTCCTTGACTGTGAAGCCGTTTTTGCAGGCTTCCAAACAGCAGCCTTTCAGATAGATGTCTTCCTTGAGTTGTTTTAATGCTTCGGTGAGTTGGTCGTTGACGGCTTGGTTGTCGGTCTTAAAGGGCAGGTTGAAGAGTCCAGTGGCAATGGCCTTCAGATGCTCATCGAAGTAGGCAACGCCTTTTATCAGTCGCTCCTGCAAAAGTGGGTTTTGTTCGCACGAAGGGGCTTGCGAGTGAAGCTTCTGTATCTGGCTCTCAAACTTATTTCCGATTTGGCATAACTCCTCAAAGATGCGGTTGCGCCGCTGCGAGAGGTCTTGAATCAACGAGCGTTCAAAGAGGGTGTCGTTGTCGTAGATGACCTTCATCAGCTTGCCGAAGTCTTTGTAGATGCCTTCAAAACTGATGAGTTCGAGCATAGTCTCCAACTCGTAGTCGTGGCGCAACTGGTCGACTTTCTCTTGCGTGGGTTCCCTCTCGGGCAGTGCATCGACAAACTGGTTGACGGAGAAGTCGTTAACCAAGGCATTGGAGGCGATGGGTGTCTTAAGCACGAGGCCTTCGAGCGAGGTGCAGCGACTCAAGGCGACATACACCTGTCCATGGGCGAAGGCTTGTCCCGCATCGACGATGACCTTGTCGAAAGTCAGGCCTTGGCTCTTGTGGATGGTGACGGCCCAAGCCAAACGCAGCGGAATCTGGGTGAAGCTGCCGATTTCCTTTTCCTCGATGTCTTGGTTCTCGGCGTTGATGGCGTACTCCATGTTTTGCCAAGTCAGTTTGGGCACAACGATGCGCTCGCCCTCGCTTTCGACGGTGACGGTGCCTTCTTTCTCGTCATAGCCGACCAGCCTCCCGATTTTGCCATTATAAAAAGCCTTTTCAGGGGTGGGGTCATTTTTGACGAACATCACCTGTGCACCGAATTTCAGCACCAAATCTTCCTTGGTTGGGTAGGTGTTTTCGGGGAAGATGCCGCGCACCACGGCATTGAAAACCAAAGGTTTTGCTTCAATGGCCTCCAGCTTCGTCTCGTTGATTTGGTCGGCTTGATAGTTATGGGTGGTTAGGGTGATATAGCCTTCGCTATCGTGGGCGATGAAGTTGGGCTTGAAGCGGCTGTTGAGCAGGCGCACACAATCGGCATCCATCTGGTTGTTGCGGACTTTGTTTAACAAGGTGATGAAGTCGGCGTCGTGTTGGCGGTAGATGTGCTCCAGCTCCACGCAGACGTAGGGGGTCTTTTTCAGCACTTGGCTGCCGAAGAAGTAGGGCGTGTCGTAATACGGCGACAGCACCTCCCATTCCTCGGGCTTGGCCACGGGTGCAAGCTGGTGCACATCGCCAATCATCAGTAGTTGAAGCCCGCCAAAGGGTTTTTGCGAACGACGCACGCGACGCAGCACGGCATCAATGGCATCCAAGACATCGGCGCGCACCATGCTGATCTCGTCGATGATGAGCAGGTCGAGGCTGCGCATCAAGTTGATTTTCTTTTTGTTGAGTTTTTGAAGTTGTGCAGCTAATGACTTAGCTTTTCCTGCCATGTCATTCCCTCGGGAATCTATGGGAGGAAAAGCGGTTTTTTTAAGGGCATTTTCAGGCAGTTGCGGCCCGAAAGGCAGCTGGAAAAACGAGTGGATGGTCTGTCCTCCCGCATTGATGGCCGCCACGCCCGTGGGTGCCACCACGACCATGCGTTTGTAGGTCTTCAGCGGCAGGTTCTTCAAGAAGGTGGTCTTTCCCGTGCCCGCTTTTCCCGTGAGGAAGATGTGTGCGTCGGTGTAGAGTACCAGCTCCTCGACGAACTCAAGTTTCTGGTTGACAATAGTTTGCTGCGCCATGCTTTCAATTGTGTTTAATTGGCTAAAATAAGGAATATTTTTCATTTTTGTGGTGGGGTTTTAGTTTTTGTTGTATTTTTGCAGGCAGAAACCGTACACATTCCAAATGCATTATACAAGAGGTAATGTAAGTGCGGTGAAAAACCAATCTGACCATGGTCGGTCCAAACGAAAGCGAGGTACTGTGAAACTTGGTCAGATTTTTATTTTGTCACCTCGACTTTATTGACGCTATATTGAATATGTTTTTGTGACGCAGTTACTCCAATGGTTAGTTTAGCGGTGAAATTCATGTAGTCAAATTGCTCATTCTCAAATTGATAATACAAAAGAATCATATTTTTGTAACCGTTTTCCTTTGGGCACCAGCTTTGATAGAAGAAAACAGGGGTAGACCTTCGATAGAACTCGCGTTTTCAACGACTTCCTTTAAATGCTTTACAGCATAGGTGGATTTCCAATTGTGTAAAGCCTCACGAGCAGTTTTTTTGTCGCTTTCATTTTTTACAATATACACATCAGCGTTAAGGAATTTATTATGGATGTAATTGCTGCCTTTTTCTCGTTGCAAGTCTTTCCAAAGATTCTCATAATACGACTTGATGAGTTCGAAACGCTCTTTTACTCTTTTCTTTTCCGTCGGTATGCCTTCAATGTATTCAGGTGTTTCCATGATTGTAGGTTTATAATGTTTTCCGCTGCAAAATTGCAAACCCTGTCAAGACTAAGCCGTTGATTAAACGTTTGTAGTCGACAGTAGTCGTTTGTTGTCGTTTGCTGTCGGATATAGTGTTGGTTCATAAGTTTTTAAAAAATCCATAAACGATGATTATTGACTATGACCATGACTATTTTCACCGAGGTTGAAACGGTCATAGTCATCGTGATAAGCCATAGTCAAAAAACAATTATGCAAAACAACACTTCCTAAAGAAACAATTTCCTATCTTTGTAGGCTCTAAAAGAAGTATCATCATTAGTTTATATCCTATGAAAAAAGTATTCACTGCAATTCTGGCTTTGGTTCTCGTTTTTTCCTTCGGGAAGGCCAATGCCTGCACTAATTTCTTGATTACCAAGGGTGCCTCTACGGATGGCTCCTGCATGATTTCCTATGCTGCGGACAGCCATGTGCTTTATGGCGAGCTTTACCACTATCCCGCTACTGACTGGCCTGAAGGTGCCATGCGCGACGTGTATGACTGGGACGGTGGCATGTATCGCGGCCAAATCCCCGAAGTGGCGCATACCTATAACGTTGTCGGCAACATGAACGAATACCAGTTGGCTATCGGCGAGACGACATACGGCGGCCTCGAATGTCTCTGGGAAGGCCAAGGCATCATCGATTACGGTAGCCTGATTTACATCACCCTGCAGCGCGCCAAGACCGCCCGCGAAGCCATCAAGTGCATGGGCGAGCTGGTGGCCAACTACGGCTACGTCAGCGAGGGCGAGTCGTTCAGCATCTGCGACACCGAAGAGGTGTGGATCCTTGAAATGATTGGCAAGGGCAAGGCCAACAAAGGTGCTGTGTGGGTGGCCCGCCGCATCCCCAATGGCTATGTGAGCGGCCACGCCAACCAGGCCCGCATCACCACTTTCCCGCTGGCTACCAAGAAATGCAAGACCAGCATCACCTTCAAGAATATCGACAAACTCCTGAAAGACCCGAGCATCGACTGTGTCTATGCCGACGATGTCATCAGCTTCGCCAAGGACATGAAGCTCTACAATGGTTCTGATGAGAAGTTCTCGTTCTCCGATGTCTACAACCCCGTCACCTTCGACGGCGCACGCTTCTGCGACCTGCGCGTGTGGGCCATGTTCAACAAGGTGACCGATGGTATGGACCAGTATTGGGGCTATGCTACGGGCCGTGACATCAAACGTGCGAAGCCTTATACTGCTGGCATGTGCCAGACTCCTGAAAATTTCCCAACCAACCGCATGCCTCTGTGGGTGCTGCCCAACAAGAAAGTCAGCGTTTTAGACATGATGGACTTCATGCGCGACCACCTCGAAGGCACCGACCTCGACATGTCGCAAGACGTGGGTGCAGGCCCGTTCCACTGCCCTTACCGCTGGCGTCCCATGGACTGGGAAGTCGATGGCGTGCATTACATCCATGAGCGCACCACCGCCACCCAGCAGACGGGCTTCAGCTTCGTCGCCCAGAGCCGTGGCAAATGGGATTGGCCCATCGGTGGCATCATTTGGTTTGGCGTCGACGACACCGACAACACCGTCTATTGCCCCATGTACAGCTGCATGACCGAAATCCCCGAGTGCTTCCGTGAAGGCAATGGTTCGATGAGCGAGTGGTCGGAGACCTCAGCCTTCTGGACCTTCAATCAGATGAGCAACTGGGCCTATACCAAGTACGACTACATCCATCCCGAAATCCGTCAGCGTCAGCGCGAACTTGAAACGGCTTGGGTGGAGAAGGAAGTCCCCGCATTGGATGAGTACGTCAACACCATCAAGGGCAGAGATGCCCAAATCAGGGAACTCACCCAGTTCTCCAGCAAAACCGCCACTAAACTCGTCAAGTCATGGCAACAACTCTATCATGAGCTGTTTATGAAGTATGTCGACGGCAACCTCAACACGCCTGGAGAACCTATTGAAGGTCAGAAATATGTGCCTATCAACAGCAAACACCCGAAATACAGCGACGACTACTATCGCATCCTCATCGAAAAGACGGGCGACAAATACAAAGCCTATTGATTAGGAGAAAACTTTGAATCTTTGAATTTTGAATCTTTGAATTTTTAAATCTCGAAATATGTACAGAACACATACCTGTGGCGAACTTCGTCTTGCCGACGCCGGCAAGGAAGTGACATTGGCCGGCTGGGTGCAACGCACCCGCGACAAAGGATCTCTCGTTTGGATTGACCTCCGCGACCGTTATGGCATCACCCAACTTTTTTTGGATGGCAGCAGCGACCCGAAACTCCTTGAACAAGCTCGTTCGTTTGGGCGTGAATACGTGATTCAGGCCAAGGGAACCGTCATCGAGCGTGAGTCGAAGAACCCGAACATGCCGACGGGAGAAATCGAGCTGAAAGTCAGTGAGTTCAAACTGCTCAACAGCAGTAAGACCCCGCCTTTCACCATCGAAGATGTCAGCGACGGCGGCGACGACCTTCGTATGAAATACCGTTATTTGGACATTCGTCGCAATCCCGTGCGTCAGAACCTCGAACTGCGCCACCGCATGGCTATGCTGGTGCGCAACTACCTGAGCAACCTCAACTTCCTCGAAATCGAGACCCCGATGCTTATCAAGAGCACGCCTGAGGGTGCCCGTGACTTCGTGGTGCCGAGCCGTATGAACCCCGGTGAGTTCTATGCTCTGCCGCAGAGTCCCCAGCAATACAAGCAGCTGCTGATGGTGGCTGGCATGGACCGTTATTTCCAGATTGTGCGTTGCTTCCGCGATGAGGACCTTCGTGCTGACCGTCAGCCTGAGTTCACCCAAATCGACTGCGAGATGTCGTTTGTGGAGCAAGAGGATGTGCTGAACACCTTCGAAGGCTTGGCTAAGCACCTCTTCAAGGAGATGAAAGGCCTCGAATTTGGTCAATTCCCGCGCATGACCTGGCACGATGCCATGAAATACTACGGTTCCGACAAGCCCGACATCCGCTTTGGGATGAAGTTTGTGGAACTGAACGATGTGGTGAAAGGCAAGGGCTTCGGCCTCTTCGATAATGCCGACTTGGTTGTCGGTATCTGCGCCGAAGGCTGCTCGGAATACACTCGCAAGCAACTCGATGCCCTCACCGAGTTCGTGAAACGTCCACAGGTGGGTGCTGGCGGCATGGTCTACGTCAAATACAACACCGATGGCTCGTTCAAGTCGTCGGTGGATAAGTTCTACACTCCTGAAGACCTAAAAGTCATTGCCGACAAGTTCGGTGCCAAGCCTGGCGACCTGATGCTCATCCTCTGTGGCGAGGCCATGAAGACTCGCGTGCAGCTCAATGCCTTGCGTCTGGAGATGGGCAACCAACTCGGCCTGCGCAAGCCAGATGAATACGCACCCTTGTGGGTCATCGACTTCCCGCTGCTTGAATGGGATGAGGAGACACAACGCTATTATGCCATGCACCATCCCTTTACTGCACCGAAACCCGAGGACGAGGCTTTGCTCGACGACCCGACGAAGTGGGGTGACATCCGCGCCAACGCCTACGACATCGTGATGAACGGTGTGGAGGTTGGTGGTGGTTCCATCCGTATCCACGACCGCACCTTGCAGAACAAGATGTTCCACACCTTGGGCTTCACCGATGAGAAGGCGCAGGAGCAGTTCGGCTTCCTGATGGGTGCCTTCGAGTATGGCGCACCGCCTCACGCTGGTCTGGCCTTCGGCTTCGACCGTCTTTGCTCGCTTTTCGGTGGTGCCGACAGCATCCGCGATTTCATCGCCTTCCCGAAGAATAACGCTGGTCGCGACGTGATGAGCGGCTCTCCCGCCCCGATTGCCCAAGAGCAGTTGGACGAGTTGCAGATTGCTTTGAATTTGAAATAAAACGATAAATTAATAAAACAATGAAAAACTTAAAAAACTACCTCATCATCTTGTTGGGAATCTTTGCATTAAGCTCCTGCTCAACGGACAAAACCATGATTGCCAAGGGCGTGAACCTCAACAAGTATGAGTATGCCTCCATTGTGAAAAGCCAGACAATTCATGGCACCGAAACCGACATCGAAATCGAACCAGGCATCTATGACGCCATTGAATCCACGCGCCTGAAAATGGTGGGTGAGCGACGTGTGAACGATTTAACTGAGGAACAGAAGGAAAGAATTGTCCTTGTGAAGTATGCCGCCACCTCCAGCGAAGAGAAATCCACCCTTAGTGTCAGTTTTGAAGATTACATGACGGGCAAGACCGTAGCTTCATGCCGTTCTTCCAACCGTTTCGCTCTCACGCGCCAAAAAGATGTTGACCGTGCGATTAAGAAACTGGCTACCCGCATCGAGAAAATTTGGAAATAAGAAACAATAAATATGAAAAGACTATTAGTCCTTACTGGTGGCGGCGACTGTCCCGGTCTCAACGCCGTGATACGCGCCATCGTCAAGAGAGCCGCCCAAGAGAAAGATTGGGAAGTGCTCGGTAGCATACAAGCCTACAATGGCATCCTTTGGGAGCCTACCGAGGTTGTCAGACTGACACCCGAAGCGGTGCGCGGCATACACTTTCGTGGAGGTACCATCATTGAGACCACCAATAAGGGTGGCCCGTTCAACTGGCCTGTCAAAAATGCCGACGGCACATGGAGCACCGTTGACCGCAGTGACGAGATGCTCCGCAAACTGCAATACATGGGCATCGATGCCGTTATCAGCATCGGCGGCGATGGCTCGCAACGCATCTCGCAGAAGCTTTACGAGAAGGGTTTGAACATCATCGGCGTGCCCAAGACCATCGACAATGACCTTTCATCGACGGAATGCACCTTCGGTTTCCAAACCGCTGTGCAGATCGCCACTGAGGCCGTCGACAAACTGGTCACCACAGCCGCTTCGCACAACCGTGTCTTCGTCCTTGAAGTAATGGGGCGCGATGCTGGTTGGATTGCTTTGCATTCCGCTATCGCTGGTGGTGCCGAGGTGTGTCTGTTGCCGGAGTTCCCTTACGACATTAATGTGGTGAAGGCCCGTCTTGAGCAGCGCTTCAACCACGACCGTGGCTTTGCCGTGGTAGTGGCTTCGGAAGGCGCTCGTCCCAAAGATGGCCAGCAGGTCTATGAAATCAGCACTGAGGTCGGCTACGAGAACAAGAAACTGGGTGGCATAGGTCGTCGTTTCATCGAAGAGATGAAGGCGGCAGGCTTTACGCACGACATGCGCGAAACCACCCTTGGTCACCTGCAGCGTGGTGGCGTGCCGATTGCTTATGACCGCGTTCTGTCCGCCGAGTTTGGCGTGAAGGCCTTCGAGATGGTGCTTAACGGACAGTTTGGTCAAATGGTGGCCTATCATCATCCCGACTTGGTGGCCGTCTCGCTGAAGGAAGCCGTTTCCAAACCCAATCTCGTTACCTTCGACAGTGATCTAGTGCGCACAGCACAGGGGTTGAACATTTGTTTGGGTATCTAAAAATTGTAGAAAAAAATTTCTACTTTTGCGCCCATGTCGAAAAACAAGTTTTATGTCGTTTGGACAGGTCGTAACCCAGGCGTTTATGATCGTTGGGAAGTCTGCCAGAAGGAAATAGAAGGCTTCAAGGGAGCCAAATACAAGGGCTTCCCCGACCGCACGAGTGCCGAAACTGCTTTCAAGGAAGGTCCCGACAACTATTGGGGCAAGGATGTGACCCCTGTGGTCGTCCTGTCGCAAGCCAAGGAGCAGCCTGTCAGCCCTGCCATCGCCGTGGATGCCGCTTGTTCGGGCAACCCGGGAAAGATGGAATACCAGGGTGTTTTCGTGGATTTTGGCACGCAGCCAGCCACGACGGTGCAGCTGTTCAAGAGTCCTGTTTTCGAAAACGGCACCAACAATATTGGCGAGTTTTTGGCCATCGTCCACGCTTTAGCATGGCAGAAGCAGAAAAAGGTGTCTTATCCCATTTACAGTGACTCGGTCAACGCGCAGATATGGATTAAGCAGAAGAAATGCAAGACCAAGCTGCAGCCCAACGCCAAGAACGAATACCTTTTCGAACTCATAGCCCGTGCCGAGAAATGGCTGAACGAGAACGCCATAGAGGTGCCGATTCTGAAGTGGAAAACGGAAATTTGGGGCGAAATTCCCGCTGATTTCGGCAGGAAATGAAAAATTGTCTACTTTTACCGCCCCAAATACAAGACATAATAGTTCGACAAGCTCACTACAGGAATGCTGAAATACGACTCGTTTTATTTCCAATGCCCCCATTGCCACGCTTGGCTCGAAGGTCGCAACCTGAAGGCCGAGATGGTGAATCAGTCTATCTTGTATTCCGATGGTAAAGTCTTGAACGACAACTATATCACCACGCCACAAAAGATGATCATGTGCCCTTCGTGTGGCCATATCTTCTGGATTGAAAACCCTGTTGAGCCTTTGATTACCTTCGACAAGCCTGATGCCGAAATCTATTCTTGGAACACCTGGCGTTTCTTCGGTGTTAGCTTCTCCGACAATAAGGGGAGGATGGCTTTGGTCAACCATTACAAGACTTTTTTGAGGAAGAGCCATTATGAGCCGAAAAAGGAAATCTATCTGCGTCGGTTTTTGTGGTGGGCCTACAACGACCTGCACCGCAACCACCAGCATGTGCGTTTGAGATACTGGCTCAACGGATTCATGAGTTTCGGTGTGTGGCACTGCAACCGCAAGATGATTCTTGAGGGCGAGAAGCTGTTTCTCAAGAACTACAAGGATTTCACCAACAACTTAAAGCGCTTGTTAGTCCTCCTCGAAAAGCATCCCGAGGAGCAAATCGACCTTGAGTTGCCCGAGATTTACCGTGAGTTGCGCCAGTTCGACAAGGCGAAGGAACTGCTCGAACAGGTGGGTAGCCGCACCCATTTCACCAACGAGATACTACGTCATTCCAAATGGAAAGACCCTCGTGTGTTTATGGTTTCGGGATAAAAACAAAGGGACGGCTTGGCCGTCCCTTTTGTTTTCCAGACAGTTTTTATCAGTCTTTGTCGAAATCAATCAGGAACAAATCTTTGACTAGGACCTCGGTAACGGTATGTCGCTGACCCTTGTCGTCAGTCCACTCGTTATTGCGAAGAGCGCCATCAATGGCAATCCTTTTGCCTTTTTTCACGTTCTTTTCGACGCGATCGGCGACGGGTCCCCATGCCACAATTGGGAACCATTGCGTGTCGTTGACCCATTCTCCGTTGGCGTTCTTCTTGCTTTCCGTTACAGCAAGACGGAAGCGCGTCATTTTGCTGTTGTTGAACATTTTCACTTCAGGTTCTGCACCCGGGCGGCCAATCAGCATGACCGAATTTCTCATTGTACTCATAGTTGTGTGTGTTTGGTAATTAATGAATAAGTTTAGTTTGTCGTGTTGCCCCGAGGATGGCTATTGACCGTTCCAATCGGTTTGACGATGCAAAGTAACAACACTTGTCAAGACTAAGCCGTTGAATAAACGTTTGTAGTCGACTGTAATCGTTTGTTGTCGTTTGCTGTCGGATATATTGTTAATTATCAATTATTTAATTTTTAACCCGCCCAAAGCAACTTTTTTCTATTTTTGCAGAAAATAAATAAAACCTACGGAAAATGGCAAAGGATTTGAAACCTCATATCGGCATTTTCGGTCGCCGAAACAGCGGCAAAAGCAGCCTCATTAACCTGTTGACGGGACAAAATATCGCTATCGTAAGCGACACGGCAGGAACGACCACCGACCCCGTCAAGAAAAGCATAGAGATTTTCGGTGTTGGGCCATGCGTGCTCATCGACACGGCTGGCACTGATGATGTGGGCGAACTGGGGCAACAGCGTGTGGAGAAGACGATGAAGGTGCTGGAGGAAATCGACTGCGCCATTTTGGTCATCACAGGCAACCAATTTGACGAGACCGAAAAACAACTCGTCAGGCGCATGAAGGAACTGGCGGTGCCGTTCTTTATCGTCCACAACAAGGCCGACGAGGAGCCTCTTCTAGCCGTCATGAAGGCGGTGATTGAGCAGAGCACAGGCGCTAAAGTTTTGGATTTCAGCGTTTCTAGAAACGATGACATTGCACCATTGGTTGAAATGCTGAAAAAGACCATTCCCGAGAGTGCCTATCAGAAAGTGTCGCTCCTAGGAGGCATCATCAAGCCGAACGAGGTGGTGGTATTGGTTTGTCCCGTCGACTCTGAAGCGCCCGAAGGCCGCCTTATCCTTCCACAGGTGATGGCCATCCGTGACGTGCTCGACAACGAGTGCATCTGCGTGGTGCTCAAGGAGACCCACCTGCAGCAATATCTCGAAACGATGCCCGCTCCTGCCTTGGTCGTCACCGATAGCCAGGTGTTTGGCTATGTGAGCAAAATCGTCCCGCCTGAGATTCCTTTGACCAGTTTTAGCATCGTCATGGCGCGACTGCGTGGCGACTTTGATAACTATGTGAAAGGTACGCCGCATCTTTCGCAACTGAAGGATGGTGACACGGTATTATTGCTCGAATCCTGTACCCACCACAGCACCTGTGAGGATATCGGTCGCGTGAAGTTGCCTCGCATGATATTGAAATTCACAGGCAAGGACATCCATTTCGAGTACGTGGCAGGTCTTTCTCCCATAGAACATCCTGAAAAATATGCCATGGCCATCCAATGTGGAGGCTGCATGAGCACACGCAAACAGTTACTCAACCGAACAAATCTCTTTGTTAACCAAAGTATCCCGATCAGCAACTACGGCATGGCTTTGGCTTATATGAATGGTATTTTCGACAGGGTGATGGAGCCGTTTCGTTAATTCTTCTTGGTGAGATAATCCAACAACCCTTTGCATCCCTCCAACACATCCACCCAAGTGGTCTCAAAGTCGCCTGTGTACCAAGGGTCGGCCACGTCTCCAGGGCGGTGGGTGTAATCCATCAACAGGCTGATTTTATGGTCGGTGTCCTTACCAAACAACCATTTTAGGGCAAGCGTGTTTTCGTGGTCCATAGCTACAATATAATCATAATAATTGTATTGGTCTCTGGTAATCACTCTCGCCTTTTTGCCTTCGCAGCTGATGCCATGCTCTGCCAGCTTGCGCCGCGCTGGAGGATAAACGGGGTTGCCAATTTCTTCGGTCGAAGTGGCCGCTGACGCGATTTCAAATTGTTCGGTCAGGCCCGCTTCTTCAACGAGGCGTTTCATTACAAACTCCGCCATGGGACTGCGGCAGATGTTGCCGTGACAGATGAAGAGGATCTTTTTCATGTTGTATGTTGTTAATTGACATGGGACTTCGGGACGCGGGACGCGAGACTTTTTCCGTCCCGTGTCTCGTGTCTCGCAGTCTCGTGTCTTATCATTAATTCTATTTATTTGTTTAGTAAATCATTAATCACCACCGAGGCACAGAAGATGCCAAAGGCGGCAGGGAGGTAAGATATTGTGCCCACATTGGAGACCTTGTTTTGCTCATCGACACCCTCAGTGATAACGGCTGAGGCATCAACAGGCTCGGGCGAATAGACAGCTTTGATGCCATCGAAAACACCGAGGCGGTGCAGGCGCTTGCGGATGTAGAACGCTAAACGGCAGTGGTTGGACTTTGAGATGTCGCAAATTTCAATCTTTTCTGGATGGAATTTGCCGCCAGCGCCCATGCTGCTGACGATGCGCTGGTTGTTCATCTTGGCGTAATAGAGCAGAAACACTTTGGGTGCCACCGTGTCGATGGCATCCACCACATAGTCAAAGGGTTGCGCCATGAGGTCGATGATGGCCTGGTCTTTCAGGTATTGGTGGAGGGCGGTCAACTCTATTTCGGGGTTGATGTCACGCAGACGCTCGGCCATCACCTCTGCCTTCGGTCTGCCAACGGTGCTTTCCAAGGCCAGCAGCTGTCGGTTACGGTTGGTCACGTTCACCACGTCGCCGTCGACGATGGTCATGCGGCCGATACCCGCACGGGCCAGCTGCTCGGCAGCGTATGCACCCACGCCACCCAGTCCAACCACAAGCACGTGCTTGGATTTCAGGGTCTCGATGCCTTCATCGCCAATCAACAGGCGGGTTCTATCTTGCCAGTGTTCCATAGGTTTCGTTTTTGACACGGGACCGCGAGACACGAGACTACGGGACTATCCTCGGCCTCTTGCCGTCATTGCGGGCGCAGACCCGCAATCTCCTGAATGAAAGGAATGCGTCTTCGCGCTTGGGAGATAGCGGATCAAGTCCGCTATGACGGTTTAGAATCATAGTAGTAGGTCCTGGTCTCATTTCTCGAGTCCAAACAATTGTGCAAAGTTAGCAAATAATCGCTTTTTCAAAACAGCAATGTCAATGTCTAATACTTTCGCTGCCTCTTCGTAAACCATTTCAATCCCTACTTCTGCCATGTCTGTTTCAAGGAAAAGGTAATCCAAATCGATGAATTTGAACGAATTATAGATCTTTCGCTCCGAATGCAGCAAACTCTCCCCAACCGAAAGATAAAGTCCTTGTCCAGTCAATTGCTTAATGTCCTGCTCCGTTCCATTGAAGCCGTGTAGAATCCAAGGCTGTTTAGCCTTGTGTTTTTTGCGTAAGGCAAGAATTTCGTTATGACTTTTCACGTCATGCAGAATTATCGGTTTTTGCAAGGCTTCCGATAGCTTGATTTGTCGCTCGAAAACTTCAATCTGTTTTTCGAAACTCTCCTTGTGCATTTTGTCAAAACCCGCTTCACCGAGGGCGAGGACATTTGGCGATTGCAGCCTTTCTTCCAATAATGAAAATGCTTTTTCTATCTGAGAATCAGCATTATTCACTGCCCATGGATGAATGCCATAACTGTAATAGCCTTGCTCGGGACAAACTCGCTCCAAATCCAAGTTGACGATTTGGATTAAATCCTCTTCTGTTTTAGGCGTATGAGTATGTATGTCGACTAAAGGGGCTTTCATGGCTGCAAAATTAGAAAATTTCCTATCTTTGTCGCATGGAACAGAACCTGTTGCAAACGAAAATCGCATACCTGAAGGGTGTCGGGCCGAAGAAGGCAGAAATCCTTCAGAAAGAGTTGGGCGTGGTCACCTACCAGGACATGCTCAACCAGTTTCCGTTCCGTTACATCGACCGCAGCCAGATCCAAAAGGTGGCCAACATCAACGATGACACGGTGTATTACCAACTCGTTGGCACCATTTCCCATATCAAACTCATTGGCGCACCGAGGGCCACACGTGCCACAGGCCTTTTCAGCGATGAGACAGGCAGCATCGAAGTAGTGTGGTTCCGTGGGCTGAAATGGATCAAAGACCGCTTCAAGCCAGGTGTGAAGTATGTGTTGTTCGGCAAGGCCTCCGAGTTCAACCACAACTTCAATTTCGTCCACCCCGAAATCGAGGAATATGACCCCAAGGATCCGCTCATCGGAGAGGGCCTGCAAGGCGTTTACAATACCACCGAGAAAATGAAAGACCACGGCCTCGGTACGCGTGCCATCGCCAAAATGCAGAAACAGATTTTGCAACAGGTCTATGAATACATCCCCGAAACGCTGCCTAAGGCACTCGTTGAGGAAAACCAACTTATTCCGCGTCGCTACGCCTATTACGAGATACATCTTCCTTCCAACAACATCGAAATCCAGCAGGCCACACGTCGGCTGAAATACGAGGAGCATTTCTTTCTCCAGCTGAAAATGCTGCGCAACAAAATGCACCGCGAGCAGACCGTCAAAGGTCATGTCTTTGATGTTGTGGGCGATTATTTCAACGGCTTCTACCGAGATCACTTACCCTTCCCGCTGACTAACGCCCAAAAGCGCGTCATCAAGGAAATCCGCAAGGACTTGGGCTCGGGTCACCAGATGAACCGCTTGCTACAAGGCGACGTGGGTAGCGGCAAGACCATCGTGGCACTGATGGTAATGCTTTTGGCCTTGGACAACGGCTTCCAAGCCTGTCTGATGGCACCTACCGAAATTCTGGCCACACAGCATTTTGCCACCTTGCAGGAGCAGTTGAAGGACATGGACATTAACTTCGCCCTGCTGACGGGTTCCACCAAGATTGGAGAACGAAGGAAAATCTATGCAGGCTTGGTCGACGGCACCATGCAAATCGTGGTGGGTACCCACGCACTGATTGAGAGCAAGGTAGTCTTTAAAAACTTAGGCTTGGCCATCATCGACGAGCAGCATCGTTTCGGGGTGGAGCAGCGTGCCAAGTTCTATGAAAAGACTGAGATACCGCCGCACACCCTCGTCATGACTGCCACACCCATCCCACGTACCTTGGCGATGACGCAATACGGCGACCTAGATGTCTCCAAAATTGACGAACTGCCGCCTGGGAGAAAGCCCGTGCAGACCTATCATGTCTACAGCGACGATCGCTACCGCATCATGATGTTCATGAAGCAACAGATTGCGCTTGGACGGCAGATTTACGTGGTCTATCCCTGCATCAAGGAGTCGGAAAACACCGACATGATTGCGCTTCAGGAAGGTTACGAGGCTTTACTGCACGACTTCCCCGAGCCGCAGTACAAACTTTGTGTCTGTCATGGTCGGTTGACTGCTGAGGACAAAGACTTCGAGATGCAGCGTTTCATCAACAGGAACGCGCAAATCATGGTGGCGACAACGGTTATCGAAGTGGGTGTCAACATCCCTAACGCTACGGTGATGATTATTGAGAATGCCAATAGATTCGGGTTATCACAGTTGCACCAGTTGAGGGGGCGTGTAGGTCGCGGTGCCGACCAATCGTATTGTATCCTCGTCACTGACCACAAGCTGACCCCCGACGGCAAGACCCGTATGAAGACCATGTGCAGCACCAACGACGGCTTTGAAATCGCTGAGGTTGACCTTGAACTACGCGGTCCAGGCGAAACGGGCGGTACAAGGCAGTCTGGACAAATCGAAATGATGATAGGTGACCTTCAAAAAGATGGCGCATTAATCCCTCAAGTCCGCGAGGCCGCCATCAAGCTCTTGGCCGACGACCCGAAACTCGCCAAACCTGAGAACAGAATGCTACGAGAGCATTACAAGGAATTATTTGCGCAGACGTTTGACTGGAGCCAGATAGGATAAACTTATTCCGCTTTCTTCTCTTTCCTAAACGAATAAAACTTATTCGTCAAGTAGCTGAACGTCACGCAGATGATGGAGATGATGACATAGGAAACAGTCGGCCACCACTGGAAGACCTCGACAAAGAGTTTCAGGCCGAAATAGTTGATGAGGATATTGCCAACGGTGACGAGGAAGTATCTGACTATCTGCGTTCTGCCACGTAAAGTAGAGCCGGAAAAACTGATGTGTCGCGCCATCCAGAAGCCCGTGAGGAAGGTGATGGGGAATTTGAACACGAAAGCTGCAATATGGGGCGTGAATGCGATGAAACCGAGATCAAACACCTGAGCGTGAAACACATAGTGGTAGAAAATATAATACAACACCCATTCCAAAGCCAAATTCATGCCGCCACAAGCCGCATAGCGGAACAACTCAAGGTTCATAAATTTGCGGAAAGGCGGGTAAAAAAAGTCGATGACCTTGGTCAAGGTACGTTCTATCCAGGATTCTATGTTTCGGAGGGTTGACATCGGGCGGCAAAAATATAAAATTACAGCCAAATCACTTCAAAATCTTTAAGCAAGTCCGAGACACTCTCCACGTCGTCTGTAAAGCCTAACACATAACCGCCACCGCCTGATCCTGAAATCTTTACGTCAAAATGGAAGTCATAATCGGCAGTGAAAAGGTCAAGCGTGTTGTCGGTAATCATCGGACGAAGGAACTCCAATTGGCCTTTGGTGAGTTGTTTCAATGACTTGAAAAACAACTCTTTGTCGTCTGAAACCATCGTGTCGATACAAGTCTTGACGCATGGCAAGTATTCCGTTTGAAAACGGTTCAAAAAGTCGGAATCTTCACGTTGTGCCTTGAAGTGGTTGACCAAAGGCTTGGTGTTGCTTTTGATTTTGGTGTCGATTAAGCAGATGTGAATGTCTTTTTTCAAGAAGTCGTCCGAGAGCAGTTGCACGCCTTCGGCCGTGATTTTGAACGGCTTGCCCATATAGCACTGCAAAGGGTCAATGCCGGAACTGCTGCCATGGAAAAAGCTTTCCATCTTACCAAAAAGGTCTTTGAGTTTCAGATAATCATCGGTGTTCTCTTTGGCGTAGGCATCATAAACGGCGGCGACCAGTGTTCCAGAACTCCCGAGGCCATAGCCTGATGGTACATTGGAATCCAAGAACAGACCATAGTTTAAGTCGTGGTTAAGCCGCTGTAAATCAATAATATCTTTGAGGTTCTCCGTCGCAGAAAGATAATCCGAAAAGCGTTGTAGGCTGGCATTGGAAGCAGCGGAACCCTGTGCAGACAGATGTGAGGCAAATCGCCACTGGGCCGAAAATTGCTTCAAAGGTACCATTAAGGCGGTGCTGTCGAAGATCATCGAGTACTCACCGAAAAGGATGACTTTACTATAGTAACGCTCTCTCATCACAGCAGTTTTTTCGGACCATCACCCACATGGTCGGCAATCCAACGACCTTCAATACAATAGTTTACCAGTTCGTTTTTGATAAAGCTATTCACCTTTTCCGTCTCACTCTCTGGATAAAGCAGGTGAACATTGGGACCTGCATCCAAGGTAAAGCACAGCGGAATTTGAGTCTCAGTTCTGAAACGCCTAACCATTTCGATGATGTGCAAAGTATTGGGTTTCATCAAGATAAAGGACGGGTTAGAACACATCATCAAAGCGTGAAGTTGCAGGGCTTCCGACTCGGTGATATTAATAAAGGTGTCCAAATCCCCCGATTTCAAAGCATCAAGCAGGTTTTTGATGTTCTCGTTAGCTTGTGCATAGCGAGCAGGGGCGTATGGATTGCCTTCCATCAGTCCATGTCCAGCTCGACTGGAAACGGATTTGGTCTCACCGCTGACAATCAGGATGCTGTCGTGATAGGTCTTAAAAACGGGATGAATGATGTTTTCCAACGGAACAGCATATTCATCGGAGCTGCCTTCGTAAGCCTTCGTTGCACCCCAAAGTGCCATCTTGGGATACACAGAGCGTGCTGCACTACCGGAGGCTAATCTAGAAAAGTACGATGCCTTTTGTAAATCCAAGTCTACGGGTCGGCTCTTCGACAGGCTCAGGGACCTCTCAATTTCCATCAAGCACATTATAAATGCACTCATTGAGGAAGCCGAAGAAGCGATGCCCGAAGAATGTGGGAAAGTGTTGCGGCTCTCTACTGTCAAATGCAGCTGGTTGATGAACGGAAAAAAGACTTGATTATCAAGCAAGAACTTTTCGATTTTCGCGCCAAAAGCAGGGTTCTCTTGGCCTTCAAAGAAGAACTTGAAGCCGAAACTTTCCGCTTTCTCGTATTGGACGAGAGTCTCGGTGCAACATTCCGACAAAGTAAAACTAATCGACTGATTCTGAGGGAGCTGTTTGCCTCGTTTGCCCCAATATTTCACCAAGGCAATATTCGACGGACTTTGCCAGCCCGCTTTGCCTTGAAAATCGTTGGGCACCTCACTTTTGAAGGCTACATTCAACCAAATCTTTTCCATGTTCATTGTTTTATGCTGCGAAGATAGGAAAACTCTTTATAACACCATCTGCTTGTATCTGAAAACCACCTCCAAGCCTTTTGCTTTGAAATATTCTTTCACTTGATTTTCAGTCCACTCCGTTACTGCCAGAATGAAGTCACCGCCCCAGGCACCAAGGGATTTCAAGACACCCTCAAAATCGGGGAAACGCTTTTGCACCGGCTCCTGTCCGATGCAGCGGGCAATGATGCGCTCATGGCATTGCATCAACAGCCCAAACTCGTCCAAACTCTCGCATTTGGGCACAGCACGACTGATCTCCGAAACAGCTTCGATATCTTTTTGTAAATCAAGAGGATTTGTTTTCTCCAAAAACGCCTTGATTTCTTTGGAAGAGCTTTGCTTTTGGCCTTGGTAGATGAAGAAAAGGTGTTCAGCAAAAGATGGTTGGAAATCAATGGGTTTGACTAAAGGAGAGAGCGTTTCGACAGGCTCAATGGCCTTAGGCCCCTGAGCTTGTCGAAGGGCCGGTTCAGATGTTGATAGCTGATAATAAATTGGCCCTTCTGCCGTAGCGCAGGCAATGTCGTAGCCCGAGCCGCCAAAAGTCAATTTCAATAGTTCGTAAGGATTCACATTCGCCCAGCGTGCGAGATTGGCAATCAGGGTGGAGCTGCTGCCAAGGCCCCAGTTGGGATTAAAGTCCAAATGGGTTTCAAAACAAAGGCCTTCTTTAAACGCAGCAGGGTTCAGTCGTTTTACAGTCTTTAGGATTTGTGCCAGTTTTTCGGCTTTGGGTTGGTCATCGCAATTGATGATTTCAAGGTTTTCAGAGTTCAAGGTAACTGAAAACCATGGGCCGTCGGGTTGGTATGCGTTCCATTGTAGAGACGGTGTGCACACCGTCTCTACCGTAAAGGATTGTCCCAATTTCAACGGCAACGCCAAGGCCAACGCCCCTTTCAAAACGAGGTACTCGCCAGTCAGAAGGAATCTGCCGTAGGAAAAATAGCGGCTCATTTTTTCAAGGAATCTAAGAATTGTTCCACT